>JBEDKU010000133.1:0-5900 GCA_041172045.1 Verrucomicrobiota bacterium
CTCGGCCTCGAACCCGAACCGCTCGGGCATTTCGAAAACACGGCGGAAACCCTGGCGTTTTTCGAGCGGCTGCAAGCCACCGCGGCCGATGCGGAAATCCTCCGCCGCAGGATCGGCGTGAATTACGACGCCTGTCACTTCGCGCTGGAATACGACGCGGCCCGCGAGTCGCTGGATGCGCTGACCGCGGCCGGCATCCGGATTTCCAAAATCCATCTTTCCAGCGCGCTCGCACTCGACCCACGAAATCCCGCGGCACTCGCGGCGATCCGGGCCTTCGACGAGCCGGTGTATTTCCATCAGGTGCTGCTCAAGGATGATTGCGGCGAGGTCCGGCGCTTCATCGATCTGCCGGCCTTTTTCGCGGCGGTGGAAAGCGGGGAAATCGATCCTGCGGCGTTCACTGAGATGCGGGTGCATTTCCACATCCCGCTGGATGCGGAGCCGGCCGCGCCTCTGCGATCCACCCGCGATCAAACGCGCGCGGTGCTCGACTGGCGGCGAGATCACCCTAACGTATGCCATCACTACGAAATCGAGACTTACACCTGGGGCGTCCTGCCGCAGGCGCTGCAGCGGCCGGTCGAAAAACAGATCGCCGGGGAATACGCGTGGGTGCTGGGTCAAAGTTAGATCACTATTTCATCATGCCCACCATCGACACCGACGAACCCTGGCCCTCCCGTTTTCTCCAACTGCTCCAAGAGCATGCCACCGAGGACGCCGCACACAATCCCATGCACATCCGGCGGGTGGTCACCAACGCCCGCCGCCTGGCTGCTGCGGAAGGCGCGGACTGGCAGGTGGTGATGCCCGCCGCGTGGCTGCACGACTGCGTGATCATTCCCAAGACCTCGCCGGACCGCAGCCGCGCCTCGCAACTGGCGGCCAAACAAGCGGTCGCGTGGTTGATCGAGCTGGAATGGCCGCATGGCCGGCTGGAGGAAATCGCCCATGCCATCGAGGCCCACAGCTTCACCGCGAAGATCGCGCCCCACACGATCGAGGCGAAAGTCCTGCAAGACGCGGACCGCCTGGACGCGTTAGGTGCGGTGGGCCTGGCCCGCACCCTGATGCTCGGCGCGGAGATGAAGCGCGAGTTCTATCACCCCACCGATCCCTTCTGCCACTCACGGAAAGCGGATGACGCGATCTACACGCTCGACCACCTCTATTGCAAGCTGCTCACGCTGGAAGGCACGATGCAGACGGAGAGCGGCAGAAACGAAGCCCGCCAGCGGACGGTTTTCCTGCGCGAGTTTCTGGCGCAGTTGGAACGGGAAATCTGAATTTCCGGTGTCACGACGTGGACCGGTCGCGGATGGCGTCGTAGACATACCAGTCTTCCAGTTTTTTCCGCGCCCACGGGGTTTTCCGCAGGAACGTGAGACTGGATTTGATCGTCGGGTCGAACATGAAACAGCGGATCGGAATGTGGTCGGCCATGCGCTGCCAGCCGTGGCGGTCCACCACCGCCCGCAGCACCGTTTCCAGAGTTACGCCGTGGAGGGGATCGTTCGGATGGGATGACGGGGCTGACATGTGGCGGAAATTTGGCAGAGCCGCATGGGGCCGTCGAGACAATCGATTGGCGGTGCGCTGACTAAAATCCCCTTCCCGACGTTTTCGCTTCATCCCCTGCGACTAATCTTTTAGACATCCGGAAGATTCCGCCACGGAGTCGAAATCCATGCACTCCGCACTCAACCAACTCATTCGCGATGCCTTCGCCGATTCCGCGACCGATGTATTCCTGATCGAGGACGAGCCGCCGCGCATCCGCCGCGAGGGCGACGTGGTGACGCTGCATCCGGGGCCGGTCCCGCATGTCGCGATGGAGGAATTCTGGAAATCCTGCGGTGTCGATCCCACCGCCACACTCGAAGCCGACATTTCCTGGCGCGTCCCTGGTGGGGGCCGCCTGCGGGTGAATCTCTATCACACGCTCGGCCGGCTCGCCGCCGTGCTGCGGCCGATCCGCAACGACATCCCGCCGCTGTCGGAGCTCGGTCTTCCCGGTCCCCTGTTGGAATCCTGGATGCAGCGCCGCTACGGGCTCATTCTGATCACCGGCCCCACCGGATCGGGAAAATCGACCACCGTCGCCTCCTGCCTGGACTGGATCAATCAGAATCTATCACGCCACATCGTAACCCTGGAGGATCCTATCGAATTTCTCTTCACCAACGAGCGCTCGTTGTTCTCCCAGCGCGAGATCCGCCAGGACTCCGCCAGCTTTGCCACCGGCCTGCGTTCGGCCCTGCGGCAGAGTCCCGACATCCTGTTTCTCGGAGAAATCCGCGACCCCGAGACCGCGATCACCGCGCTGCACGCGGCGGAGACCGGGCACCTCGTCATTTCCACGCTTCACAGCAGCAGCGTGGTGGAAACCCTGGACCGTTTCACCCACCTGCTTGGAGCGGAGAGCTCCGGCGCGCTCAGCCTGCTCGCCTCCCAGCTCGTCGGCATCCTGTCCCAGCAGCTCCTCCCCCGTCTCGGCGGCGGACTCTTCCCGGCGCTCGAATACATGCAGAACGAGGCCGCCACCCGCCGCTGGATTCAGGAAAGCCGCCTCACCGACCTTCAGGACCACCTTTTGAAATCCAACGAGTCCAACAACTGCTCGCTGCTCGAATACCTCGTCGCCTCCGTGCAACAAGGTTACCTCGACACCGACACCGCCCGCGCCGCTTGTGCCCGGCCGCAGGATTTTGATCGCGCCATGCGCGGAATCTCCGGATAAACCCGTTCACGCCATGGCCAGCGACATCACCGAATACCTTCGACACACCATCGCCCTTGGCGGCTCGGACCTGCACCTCAGTGCCTGGGCCCCGGCCTGCGCCCGGGTGAACGGCTCCATCGTGCCCTTCGACCAGGTGGTGCTCGACCCGGTCACCGTTAGAGATCTGATCCTCGACACGCTCTCCGAATCCCAGCGCGCCACGCTGGAGGAGGAGTGGGAGCTCGACTACGCGCTCCAGGTCGAGGGCGTCGGCCGTTTCCGCGGAAACGTCCACATGGCCCGTGGCCAGGCCGAGGCGTCCTTCCGCTTCATCACGCAGGACATTCCCGATCTGGAAACCCTCGGACATCACTCGGTCATCCACGAGTTCTGCAACCTGCGCGCCGGACTCGTGCTCGTCACCGGTATCACCGGCTCGGGGAAATCCACCACGCTCGCCTCAATGGTCCGCCGCATCGCGGAGACCCGCAACGGCGTGATCATCACGCTGGAGGACCCCATCGAGTTCGTCCACGAACACCGCTCCTGCCTGATCAAGCAGCGGGAAATCGGCACCGACTCCCGCAGCTTCCCCCGCGCCCTGCGCCAGTCGCTGCGGCAGGATCCCGACGTCATCGTCATTTCCGAACTCCGCGATCTCGACACCATCCGCATCGCCCTCACCGCCGCGGAGACCGGCCACCTCGTGCTCGCCACCCTCCACACGCCGGACGCGCCGCAGACCATCGACCGCATCGTCGACGTCTTCCCCGCCGACCAGCAGCCACAGATCATCACCCAACTCGCCGGCGCGCTGGAAGGCATCATCTGCCAGCGCCTGATCCCCCGCGCCGACGGTCAGGGCCGGGTGCTCGCCACGGAAATCCTCCGCCCCAGCCACGCCATCCGCAACTGCATCCGCGAGCGGAAGCTCGAACAAATCGTCGGCCTGATGGAAATCGGCCAGAAGGAAGGGAACCGCACCATCGACCAAAGCATCACCGAGCTGTTCGAGGCCCAGCTCATCACCCGCGACGAAGCGGTCTTCAACAGCCGCGAGCGCAAAATCTTCGAAGCCCCCGCGAAAGAGCCCAAGAAACCGAAATCGATCTGGACCTAACATACCATGGAATCCCCTAGCCCGCGCTACATCCTCACCCGAGCCGTCTTCCTGATCGCCGCGATTTTCGTGGTCCTCTCCGGCATCAGTTTCGTCAAAAAGAAGCAGCGCCAGTCCGCCATCATCGCCGAGCTCAAGTCGATCTCCAGCGACAGTTCGTTTTTCAAACAGTTCTATCCGGAGGACGCGCGGAAATCGCTGATCCGCGCCGTCGCGCTGATCGCGGAAGCGAACCAACTCGGCATTCCGCCGGAAAAAGCCATCGACCGCGGACTGGGGATCGAGGAGGTGTTTTTCAGCACCGACACCAACCCATACGAGCCGACCGCCCGGGAGAAAATCATCCGCTCCAGCCTCGGCAGCAATTACGAGAATTTCCTCAAACTTGGTTACAAGCCGGACTTCCATACGCTCGGCACGATGCGCGAGGGCAAGCTGCCGGTCATCCCCGACGGCCCGCTGGCCGGAAAAACGCCGATGATCGCCACCCTCATCGACCCCGCCATCTCGCCGGGCATCGACAAGGTCATCGCCAACCTTGAAATCCGCCCGCCGCAGACGGAAAACCACGCGCCCACCGACATTGAAATCGCCGCCGCCAAACAACTCACCCGCGATCTGGCGGATGCGAAAATCATCGAAGAACCGGTGCGGGACAAGATCATCGGAAAACTCGCGGAGCTCTCCAACAAGTAAGCGCCTCAGCCGTCCACGAACTGGCCGAAGGTCTCTTTTTGCAGTCCATCCAGCGCCTTCTGGTGCATTTCCGCAAAGGTGTCATGCAGCGGGCAGTGGGGTCCGTGCCCGCACCAGTTAGGTCCGAACGGACACATCACCCGGTCCTCGGGGTTTTCAAAAACCCTCACCACATCGAGCAGCGTGATCTCCGCCGCCGGGCGGGCGAGACGGTAGCCGCCGGACGGCCCGCGCGTCCCCTCGACCAGCCCGGCCCGCGACAACACGGTGAGAACCTTGGCGATCAACTGTTGGGAAATTTCACGCGACTCCGCGATCTCCGCGCTACCGGACAAGCGGTCCTCACCTGAAACCGCCGCCAGATAACTGACAGCGGCGATCCCTGACTGCGCCAGCTTGCTATACATGAACACGGCCTGAGAATGCAGAACCAGGGCGCGGAGTCGATGAGGGATTCAATAAAAGAATAATTTTTCTTTAAATGGCCGGACGAACGTGAAATATTCCATCCAATGACCACCCTGAAATCCAACCGATCAGGTCTACAAGACATCACCGGACGCCCCGATCTCGTCCGCCTCGTGGATACTTTCTACGCCAAGGTCCGCGCCGACGAGGGCTTGGGACACGTGTTCGACGGGGGCGCCAAGGTGAATTGGGAAAGCCATCTGCCGAAACTTTACGACTTCTGGGACACGGTGCTGTTCCGCGTCGGCACCTTCCGCGGCAACCCGATCGCCGCGCACGCCAATTTGATTCCACTCACCGACATGGGCTGGCCCTTGTTCGAGCGCTGGCTGGAAATCTTCCGCGCCATCGTGGACGAGCACTTCGCCGGGGAACGGGCCGACCACATCGTCCGCTGCGCCGAGGACATGGCGAGCGTGATTTACAGCAAGATCCACGGAGTATCCGACCCGCGCTTCGATCCGGCCCTTCTCACGCCTGAACAGCGGGCGCGCTACGCAAGCTACCGAAACCCGGTCGCCGTCCCATAATCGTGCTATGTTGTTTCTTAAACCACCATCCGCAACCCCATGAAAACCACCCAGCATCCGATGCATCCCATCCGCCACAGTCTCGCCGCGCTGCTTCTTGGCGCGGCCGTCACCCTGCCGCTCAGCGCCGCCGGTCCACCCGAGACGGGCGCACCGAAAGGCGCGGATGCGAAGGGCACCGACCCTGAAATCATCGGTGAGGAAAAAGCGATCCTCACCAGTCCGCCGATGGTGCCGCCGCCGATCACACGCAAGACTTCCACGAAAGTCGTCGTCAACCTCGAGGTCATCGAAAAGGTCAAACGCATGGCCGACGGCGTGGATTACCTCTACTGGACCTTCGGCGGCGACGTTCCCGGCA
>JBEDKU010000134.1:0-11563 GCA_041172045.1 Verrucomicrobiota bacterium
ACCGCATCCACGGTTTACGGCGACACGCTCCAATTCGTCGTCAATGTGAGTCCGCCCGCCGCCTACGGCACGGTCCAACTGTTTGACGGCGGACTCGGAGGAACATTGATCGGCACGGCGGAACTATCGGGAGGCAGTTGTGTCATCACTCCGGCGGACACCGTACTTGCGCCCGGCCCCCATTCCAACCTTGTCGCCCGCTATCTTGGAAATCCCCTGTTTTTTGCGAGCACGTCCGCGGCGCTTTCCCCGGCGCAGTCGGTTGCCATCAAATCGCTGACCCTCTCCGGCGCGGCGGCGCTCGACAAATATTTCGACACCACGAATGCTGCTACCATTTCGGGCACGCTGACCGGCGTGGAAATCGGCGACTCCGTGACCTTCAATCCCACCGGCACCTTCGCCAGCATCAATCCCGGTAGCAACATCGCGGTCACGTCCACCGCCACGCTCACCGGCGCGTCTGCCGAAAGGTATTCCTTCACCCAACCCACCGGCCTATCAGCCGAAATCATCGCGGCCAGCGTCTGGACCGGCGGAGCGGGCGGCACCGGAACCAACATCGCCACAGGCACCAATTACAGTCCGACGGCAACTCCCGCCAATGTTTACAACGCCATCTTCAACGGCCTCGACCCCGCCACCACCGACCTAACGCTCGGCTCCGTCATTGGTGGTGCGACCGGAACCAGTGGCATGGTGTTCGGCTTCGGGGGAAGTCAGGTGAATCCGGTCACCATCACCGGTTCCACCGGCGCATCCGCCAGAATCGCCTCCATCATCGTCGGGCGCGGCGCGGGTGCTGTCACCTATCAGGGAGTGCTGCCCTTCGTCCTCGGCGGACCGGCGGTCGATACGAGCCACTCGTTCGTCAACGATTCCGCAAACCCGCTGGTTTTCCAGAATACCGGAAACTGGATCCCCGGAGGATCAGGCAGCCAGTTGCGTTCCATGTTCTTTGGCGGCGTCGGAGACATTGCCGTCGGCTCCAGCATCGTGCCTTCGGTCGCGTCCCGCATGTCGCTCGGGAAATCGGGAGCAGGGATCCTGACGCTCTCTGGCAGCAATACCTTTTCCGGTGGCACTACCATCAGCTCGGGGAAAATCATCGCCACCACCTCCACCGCCCTCGGCACGGGAGCGGTTTTCAACAACGGCACGCTCGATCTAGCCGCCGGAGCCGTCACCTACACCGGCCTGTCATCATCCCTGTCAGGAAACGGCGCGATCAATGCCACACTCGGCACCGGCACCGCCACCACCCTGCTCAATGGAAACTACTCCGCCTTCACCGGCACCTGGAACCTCGGCATCGGAGCCGCCGCCGGGGCCGGCAAGGTCCAAATGAACGGCGTGGACAACGTCTCCGCCACGATTCATGTCCTTGAAAACGCCACGCTCTACACCACGGCGGGCACCCACAACGCAACGCTCTATCTGCATGGTGGAAACACCGGCGAGTCGCTCGGCCAGCTCCGCATCGAGGGCTCAGCCAACTGGGCCGGCAACATCATCATTGCCGAAGCCATCACCGGGCCGGGTGACGGACATGTCGGAGGCAACAGCGGCACCGGAACCATCAGCGGAAGCATCGGCGAAACCGACGGCCCGCAAGGCCTCGTCAAGGATGGCGACGGCACCACCGTGCTGTCGGGAGTCAACACCTACACCGGTCCCACCACCGGGAACGACGGCACGCTTCTCATCAACAGCCCGGGCTCCCTCGCGGCCGGCAGCGTCGTTACCGCGAACAATGGCGCGAAAGTCGCAGGCAGCGGCGTGATCAATGGACCGGTCACCGTCGCATCCGGCGGCGTGCTTGGCGGTTCCCTGACTTTGAATGGTCCCGTGACCGTGGCCGCCGGCGGCACGCTTGATGCGACCGACGCATCGCTCCCTTCGGTGAACGCCACCAGCACCCTGACTCTTGGCGGCTACCTCGACCTGAGCATCGACCGGACCCGGACGCCCAGCGCCAGCAAATTGGTCATTTCCGGCACGCTCAATCGCGGTGGCACCATGCGAGTGGTCAACGCCGGACCGGAGCTTCAGTTAGGAGATGCGTTCATCGTCACGATCTCCGCCGGGAGTATCAGCGGCACGTTTTCGTCGATGCTGCTTCCCGCTCTAGGTTACGGTTTGACGTGGAATACCAGCCAACTGGCTGCAAGCGGAACGATCACCGTCGTCGCCAACACCGGTTTCACCGCGTCCACCACCACACTCACGCCGGCCACCACTTACCAGCAGATCCACGGCGTCGGTGCGAATTTCTGTCTCGGCCCGCAGAATATTGCGTGGAACAACACACAATTCAATCTCGCCTTCTCTCCGGCCAGTCTGAACATCTCGTTTGTCCGGCTGGCCAACTCCTTCGAGTGCGGTCTGGATGAGCCGAGCATCTTTTGGTCGGGGTGGGATTCGGACAACGTCCGCTTCATTCAAATGTACCGGGCCATTCAGCCCGACGGCTTGATCACCCTGTCGGCATGGTCGCCGCCGGGCCGTTTCAAGAGCACTGGCAGCGCCATGGGGGGGACGCTCGCGAAAAACGCATCCAATCAATACCGCTACGCCGACTACGCCGATTGGTGGCTGCGTTCGCTCCAATATTTTCGCGACAACTCGGCGCTGCCGGCGGAGAAGGCCATTCCCGACTTCATCTCGATTCAAAACGAATGTGATTTCACTCCAGGCGGGACGTTTTACGCGGCTTGGCAGGCCGGTTGTTATCTCAACAGCACTGAAACCAGCACCAAGGCGGGCTACCCCCAGGCGTTCGCAGCGGTCAAAAACACACTTCATTCCAACGGATTCGGCTTCGTGAAATTCATCGGCCCTGACACCACGACCGGAGGCGCCAGCACCATTTCCAATTATCTGAACAACCTTCCCGGCGGCAGCCTGGCGGCCATCGCGCATCATCCCTATCAAGGTTCGACCAACGATGTCGGCCATGTCACGGGAAGTCTGTCCGGATTGCGCGCGGCCTATCCGACCTCGACCATCTACATGACCGAGTTCTTCGGCGATGACAGCTACGGCGCGGGAGTTCCCGATTGGATGATGCACGCCCTCCCCATGCACAATGTTTTCAGTATCGAACAAGCCAACACCTATCTGATGTGGGGGCTCAGCCTCTCGCCAACCAGCGGCAGCTATTGTGCTCTGGGACAATACAGCAAGTTCATCAACCCCGGCGACTGGCGCTCCGCGGCCACGACCACCGACGCGAATGTGGCGGTCTCGCTCTACCGCCACACCGTCGCCGCCGGTCTGCCGGAGCAGCTCGTGCTCGTCATGATCAACAAGAGCGCCAGCTACAGCTATCAGACCGTACAGACCTCCGCAATCTGGGCAAGCGATCCGGCGCGGCGTGCGTGGAAGGTTTACAAGACCGCTGACGACGGCTCCACCCAGCAGCGCATCACCCTCACCGAAGACCTCGGTGGCTCCAGCCTCACCGGAAACCGCAATCTCGTCCTTGCTCCATACTCCATCACCACCATCCTGATCAACTCGGACGCCCCGCTGACTAATCAGGAAGCCTGGCGCCAGCAATACTTCGGCACCGCCGCCAACCTCGGCAACGCCGCCGATTCCTTCGACTCCAATGGTGACGGGGAAACCAACCTCTACGAATTCGCCACCAACCAGGACCCGTCCGCCAGCACCCGCGTAACCCCGACGATGGTGCAGAACGGCGCGAATCTTGAATTCACCTACACCCGGAACAAGTCAGCCGTTCCCGACGGCATCACTTTCACCGTCGAATGGAGCGATACTCTGGAAGCCGGAAGCTGGAGCACCACGGGCATCGCCAATCAGAATCCCCCGCCCAGCGCCCAGGATGCCACGACGGAAACCCTCAGAATTCTGGTTCCCTCCGGCAGTGGCAAACGCTTCGTCCATTTGAAGGTCGCCAAACCGTGAGGAATCCTGGTGTTCCGGAAATACGGATTTGAACCACGCGACGTTGCCGGTGTTCTCGCCGCGCCAAGCGGCTGGCGCCTACCCGATCGGGTGGTAGCGGAAATGCCGGATCACCCGGATGATCAGCGGGTGATCTGCGATTCGCCGAGTGAGGTGGGCGGCGAGTGGCGTAGTTTGGGAAAATCCCCCCTGTGGGGAATGGATAATTGCCGCTTCCTCTTTATTTTTCATCGATTTGAACCCGCTGCGGCAGCCCCCGTCTGCGTTTTTAGTCACGAAACCCACATTCCTCCGAACATGAGCCACCTTTCCCCTCACGCCGATTCCGCATTGGTGCCCCGATGAGTCCCGCAAGTTCATTCCTCGTCCTGCTTTCGAGGCTGGTGCTCTCCACTGTCCTCATGTGGCCTTTTTTCGGCAGGGTCGCGGCCCAGACCGCGGAGATGGACTTGGTGAAAACCCGCATCCGTCAGAGCCTTTCGGCCGACCTCGCAACGGCCCCGGTCATTCAGGATTACCGGACGACTTTGCTGGCGGACGGCACCTGGCCGGACATCGACTACGCCAGTAGTTTATCCGCATACTGGCCGCCGCGGACCCATTTGGACCGCATGAAGGCGATGGCGAAGGTTTACGCATGGGGCTCCCTGCAAGGTGACACGACCCTGCGGGATGATATTTTCAAAGCTTACGACGCCTGGATCATCCGCGATCCGCAGAGCCCGAACTGGTGGTATCAGGGAATCAGCACGCCTCAATTCTTCGGAGAGGTCCCGCTGCTCATGGGAAGCGAGGTTTCCCCCGCGCGACTTGCTTCGGGACTTCCTCTCATCGCCCGCGCCTACGTGCCGCGCTCGACCAACTCCGGCACCAATACCGGTGCGAACCGCACCGAGAGGGCTTACGCCAGCATGATGCGGGGCTTGCTCGCCAATGACAGCGCGCTCACCACGGAATCCTTCCTCGCGAGCGGCGATACCATCCTGGTCAACAGTGCCAACGCGTTTGCCGAAGGCATCCAGGCGGACGGCTCGTTCCAACAACACGGCGCGCAGCTCTACACGTCGGGATATGGCTATGGTTTTGTCCAGGGCGTGCTCAGATTCGCGTCATTCGGTGCCGGAACCGGTTTTGGCTTCGGGAATCTGCAAACCCGCGTGCTGCTGGACTACCTGCTCGATGGAGCGCAATGGTGCATCCGCGGCGACACGATGGAATACTCCTCCTCCGGCCGCGGCCTCGCCCGTGCAGGCGGCGGCGCGGCGGCGCTCGGTTTCATCCCCATGCTTCCCAATGCCATCTCCGTCTGCGGCGGCTACCGGCAGCCGGAACTGGAAGCCTTCCTACAACGGCTATCGGGTACTCCATCCACCCCGCTCGCCGGCAACCGGAACTTCTGGCGATCCGACTTCATGGTCCACCACCGTCCGGCGTTTTCGGTTTCGATCAAAACCTCGTCCACCCGTACCTTGCAGCCGGAGACGGGAAACGGCGAGGCTTTGAAAAACCTGCACCTCGGCGACGGTGTCTCCCTCATCCAGCGCACGGGCAACGAATACGACGACATCATGGCCGTGTGGGATTGGCGGCGTCTGCCCGGCACCACCGTCGAGCAAGGCACTTACTCACTCAAGCCCACCGCCGATTGGGGCGTCTATGGCAACAGCACGCATGCGGGAGGCGTCTCCGATGGCACGGACGGGGCGGCTGCTTTCAACTATAACCGCCTCGGCGTTGCCGCGAAAAAATCCTGGTTCTTTCTCGGTGATGTCATGGTCGCGCTCGGTTCGACGATCAACGCGCCGGCCGCCGCCAATCCCGTTCTAACGACCATTAACCAATCGCTGCTCAAAGGCGACGTGCTCTACCGAACGGGCGGCGGCAACACCACTCTCTCAGGCAGCGCGTCACCATCCGCACTCGAATGGGTGCATCACGACGGCACGGGCTATTTTTTCCCGGGTGCGGTTTCCAACGCGAGTGTCGCCGGAGTCACCCAAAACGGAAGCTGGCAGTCGATCAACACCGGCCAGAGTGCCGAACCGGTGGCTCTAGGCGTTTTCTCGCTCCATCTCAACCACGGCACGGCGGTCAGCGGTGGGACCTATGCCTACATTGTCGCCCCTGGCCGCGAGGTGGCGGATATGGACGCGTTTCCGGTCGCGAACTATCAGATCCTGCGCAACGACTCGACGGTCCAGGCGGTAAAGGACCTGGCGTCCAACAAGACATTCGCAAATTTCTGGGCGGCAGGAACGGTCGGCGGCCTTACCTGCGACTCGAAGGCTTCCGTGCTTGTGAAGCAGAACGACGGCTTCCTCGATATCGCCATTTCCGATCCCACCCAGTCCAATACCGGAAACATCACGCTTGAGCTGGCATCTCCGGTGGCCGGCTTGATCCGCGCGGATGCCGGAATCACCATCGAACAGATGGCGCCCACCCTGCGGCTCGGGCTGGCAGCCGCCAAATCCTACGGCAGGACCTTCAAGGCGCGCTTCCATCTGCGCCCGAACGCGTTTGAAACCATCACTCTCGTTCCCGTCGCGGACTCCTACGTTTACGACGGCAGCCCGGGGAGCAACTACGGCACGTCTCCAACCCTGGCCTGCAAGTTGATCACAACAAGCAACAGCTACACCCGTGAGACCTATCTGGGTTTCGATCTGTCAGTAATTCACGGTGTCCCTCTCGCCGCCTCGCTGCGTCTCAGCCCGGTGTCGGTTGCCACCGCAGGCATCCACGGCGTGCAAGCGGTTGCGCCGGGTTCGTGGACCGAATCCGGCCTCACCTGGAACAACCGTCCCCACCCCACCGGCCCCGCGACTTCCACCTGGCTGCCGGCCCTCGCCGCGCGTACCGGTTCCGACGTGCTCTCCGCCGTCCTCGCCCGCAGCGGCAACGCACTCGATTTCAGCGTCACCACGATGGCTCCGACCTTCGACGGTTTCGTCAACTATGCCTCGCGCGAGAATTCTGATCCAGCGCTGCATCCTACGCTCGAACTGGTTCTTCCCCGTTCGGAAATGGAAATCTGGCGGATCGAACGATTCGGCGCGCAGTCCGTCAACGTGGCCGTCGCCGGAAACGGAGCGGACCCCGATGCGGATGGCGAATCCAACCTCTACGAATTCTCCACCGGTCAGAATCCGCTGGACGGCACGCTCGTTTCACCCGCCATGCTTCAAAGCGGGGCGAGCCTCGAATTCACCTACACCCGCAGCAAGGCCGCCGTTCTTGACGGCGTCACCTTCATGGTCGAGTGGAGCGATGATCTGTTGAATCCCGAATGGAGTATCGCAGGAATCCTGCACCAGAATCCGCCACCCATATCCTCGAATGCCAACACGTAAACACTGAAGATTCTCGTTCCCGCAGACAGCGATAAGAGATTTGTCCGTCTCAGGATTTCAACACCTTGAAGCGGTTCTTTAATCCATGAAATCACACCCATTGCTGAGTCTCCTCCTCTGGCTGACTTTGGCCACTCTTCCCGAAAAGCTCGTTGCGCTCGCTGCGACAAGCTTCGTTCCCACGAACAATGCCACTGCCGTTTGTGCGGACACTCCGCTGAAAATCACCTTCGATATCGCTCCCACCATCGGGACCACGGGCGCGATCCGAATCTACAACTCCGGCGGCACGCTCGTCGAGACACTCGACCTCGCCGTCGTGCACACCCGCACGATCGGCGGGACCGTTTACAACGCCCTGCCCGTGCTCGTCACCGGAAACACCGCCGCGATCTTCCCGCGTTCCGCCGTGCTGGCCTATAACACGACCTACTACGTCACCGTGGATGCCACAGTATTCCCCGGCTACGCGGGTGTTTCCGGCACGACCGCGTGGCGCTTCACCACGAAAACATCCGCGCCATCCTCGGCAGGCACCTATTTCACCGTCGCCGCGGATGGCACCGCGGATTTCTGCACCGTCCAGGGCGCGATCGATGGGATCCCCGCCAACAATCTGGCAAAACGCTACATCAACATCCGCAATGGAATCTATCAGGAAATCGTCCGCGTGTCATCGAAGCACAACCTCGCCTTCCGCGGCCAGAACCGGAAGCGCACGATCATCGCCTATCCAAACAACAACAACCTCAACGCCAGCACCAACACCCGTCCGCTTTTCAACGTCGCGGGCAACGACATCAACTTCGACAACCTCACCCTTCACAACACCACCCCCGACGGCGGATCGCAGGCCGAGGCCTTGCGAGTGAACGCCCAGCGCTGCGTGGTCAACAATTGCGACCTTCGCAGCTATCAGGACACTTTCCTCGTCAACAGCGCCACCGATACCGCCTATTTCAAGGATTCCCTGATCGAGGGTGATGCGGATTTCATCTGGGGCACCGGTCGCGCCGTCTTCCAAAGCTGTGAGATCAAGTCCCTCTCCGGCGGTTATGTTTGCGCGATGCGAAATCCGGCCGGTCAGTATGGCACGGTGTTTCTCGATTGCCGCTTCACCCGCTCGCCGGGCGTGACCGGAGTCGTGTTTGGCCGCGTTGATCCGAACACATTCCCCGACAGCGCGGTGGCCGTGGTCAATGGTGCGGTGGATGCCCACATCACCGTGGCGGGTTGGACGCTCTCCACTCCGGGGCCGACCTCCGGCCTGCGCTACTGGGAACACCAGAGCACCGATTTGGCTGGCGCGCCGTTGAATGTGAGCGGGCGGGCTTCATACTCGTCACAGATCAACAGCACGCAAGCGGCGGCACTCCGCAACCTTGCCACCACCTTCGGCGGTTGGACACCCATCCTGCCGCTGCCCGCCTTTCCCGGCGCGGAAGGCGCGGGTGCCAACACTCTCGGCGGCCGGGGAGGAGACGTGTATTTCGTCACCAACCTCAACGACTCCGGGGCCGGCTCGCTACGCGATGGCATCACCACCGCTCCCGCTTCCGGGCGCACGATTCTTTTCAAGGTTTCCGGAACCATCGCGCTCAACTCGAATCTAACCATCAATAAGTCTCGCGTCACCATCGCCGGGCAGTCCGCTCCCGGCGGCGGCATTTGTTTGAAAAACTGGACGCTGCGGGTGGATGCGAACGACATCGTCATCCGCCACATCCGTTCGCGCCTCGGCACCGACGCGGCGCGTGAAGATGACGCCATCACCGTGTGGAACGGCATCGATGTCATTCTCGATCATTGCTCCGCCTCTTGGTCTGTCGATGAAGTCCTGAGTAGCACCGGAAAAACCGACAATCTCACCACCCAGTGGTGCTACGTCACCGAGGCGCTGGACAATTCCATCCACACCAAAGGCCCGCACGGCTATGGCTCGATCGTCGCCTCCTATCTGCCCGGTCGGCTGTCGTGGCATCACAATCTCTACGCCCACAACCAGAGTCGGAACCCACGCCCAGGCAGCTATGACGGCGCGACGATCAACTTCGATTTTCGCAACAACGTGCTCTACAACTGGGGTTTCTTCTGCGGTTACAGCTCCGGCAGCCCCGAAGCGACCGACATGAATTATGTCGGCAACTACCTCATCAAAGGCCCGGGTTCCACGACCGACTCCGCCTTCCGCGGCGGTGGCGCATCGACCCGGATCTATCAGGTTGGAAATAAAATCGACCTCAATAAAAACGCCACCTTCGACGGCACGGACACCGGTTGGTCGATGTTCAGCGGCACCTACGCCCAACAGCCCGCTGCTTTCGATTTCAATCAGACCAACTCCCCGGAAACCGCCGACTTCGCCCTTCAGCGCGTGCTGTCCCAAGCAGGTGCCATGCCCTGGAACCGCGACACGAAAGACAGCGTCATCGCCGCCAATGTTGTCGCCGGCACCGGTGGTTTCGTCGACACCACCGCCGAGGCCGGCGGCTATCCCGCGCTCGCCTCCACGGCATCACCGCCCGACAACGACCTTGATGGAATCCCTAATAATTACGAGTCCGCCTTCGGCAGCGATCCGAATGTCGCAAACAACAATGCCGACGCCGATGCCGACGGCTACACCGACCTCGAGGAATATCTCAACTGGCTTGCCGCGCCGCACGCCACCACGCCGAAAGACAAAGTGGTCGATATCGACCTGCTCGTCCTGAACGGCAACCGCACGGGCCTGGCCTACACGGTTTCCAATCCCGTCAACGGCACGGTTACGCTGCTTCCCGACGACCGCACCGCGCGCTTCACGCCGACTTCCGGTTTCCAAGGCCTGGGTGGCTTCACTTTCAGTTTCACCTCAGCTGGTCAAACCGTCGCCCAGACCGTGGGCGTCGCCATCACCACCGGGCCGCCGAAGGATCTCACATGGTCCGGCACCACGGCCGCCTGGGATGTCGGGATCACGGCCAATTTCGTCAATGGGGCGTCTCCATCGATTTACACCCAGGGCGACAACGTAAGTTTTCTCCAGACCGGATCCAATCCCGCAATCACCGTTTCCGGCACGCTCACTCCCACCACGATGACGGTGAATGCCACGAAGAACTACAGCTTCAGTGGCGGCACCCTCTCCGGCACGATGAACCTGATCAAAGCGGGCAGTGGCACGCTCACGCTCAATACCGCCAACCTCTTCACCGGCGGCGCTTCGATCACCGGCGGCACCGTGGTTCTTGCAAACGCCGCCGCACTAGGTACGGGACCAGTCTCGGTCGACGATGCGACGCTCAGCATGGCCGGCTTCACCCTCGCCAACCCCGTCACCTTCAGCGGCGCCAGCACCGTCACCGGCAATGCCTTCGCCACCCTCAAGGCCATAAGCGGCGACGGTAGGGTGAACCTGAACATTTCATCCAGCCCCTGCGGCCTCGGCGGTGACATGAGCGGCTTCAACGGGGTGGTGGCGGTCTCCGGCAATTTCTACGTGAGATTGCTGAGTGGAACGACCGGAAGCGCAGCCGCGACTTTCGATCTGGGCAACGGCACCGGTTACATGAACGTGCGCAACAACCTGCCCACCATCGCGCTCGGTGCGCTGAAAGGGGGATCTGGCACGCTCTTATACGGTCAGAGCAACGACAACCTCCCCACCACCTTCACCATCGGCGGAAACGATCAGGACTGCATCTTTTCCGGCGGAATCCGCAACGGCACGTCCGGGACCTCGGCCATTACCTCGGTCACCAAGACCGGTGCCGCTACGCTGACCCTCGCCGGCACCAGCAACTACACCGGTCCGACTCTGGTCAACGAGGGCACGCTTCGTGTCACCGGCACGCTCGGTGCGACCGCAGTCACCGTCGCCGATGGCGGGTGTCTAACCGGATTCGGATCCATCGGCGGATCGGTGCTCGTCCAGACCGGAGGAAACATCGTCTCCGGCTCCGGTGGTGCGGGCACGCTCGCCATCGCAGGAGGCCTCACGTTGAATGACACGCCGCTCACCTTCGACCTCAACAACAGCACCACACCCGGCGGCGGCGTAAACGATCTTTATGCCATCGGTGGCGCGCTCACCTTGAACGGTACCATCATCGTCACGCCGAATCTCCTCAACGGCCCGCTTTCCAACGGAACCTACACCCTCATCCGCGGTGGAACCTCCACCGCGAACAATGCCACCTTCGTCTGGGGCGGCACCCCGAACGGCGGCCGCCAGTCCATCGCCTTCGATACCAGCGTGCCCGGCACGCTGAAACTCATCGTCACCGGCACTCCAT
>JBEDKU010000135.1:0-3015 GCA_041172045.1 Verrucomicrobiota bacterium
ATGTGTGACTGACAGGTATTGCAGCCCGTCCAAGACGGTGGTTCCAGAAAGCGGATTCGCCGCGGTGAGTTGAAGAGTGTTCGATCCACCGGAACCTAACAAATTCAGACCACTACCGGTCATCGGCGAGGCGATGGTGGCGACAAACGCGCCATTGATTTCGAGAGTCGGATTCGTGCCATCGAATGTCAGCGCGCCGCCGGTGACAAGGTAGCCGTTCGCCTCGAAGCGCAGGGCGTTCGCCGTCCGGGTCGCGCCCAGATTGACCGTCGCCGCGCTGCCGCCGAAGATCGCGCGGTCGCTGCCGTTGCTGATCGACGGCCAGACCGAGTTCGCGCCGCCGCCGGCACTCCACCAGCGTGGCGAGGTGATTTCCCAGGTGCCCGCGCCGCCTTGGGCACCGCTGGCGGCATCGACGGGATCCCACGCCAGAACCACTCCGCCTTGGCCGCTGGCGTAAGGATCGCGGGCCAGCGCCGTTTCGATGGCGTCCGTCATTCCGTCGCCGTCGGAATCGATGTCTAATAGATTTTCGCTGCCGTCGCCGTCCACATCGGCCAAACCTTCGACCGTGTCCGTGAGACCATCGTTATCCATGTCACCGTCACTGGCGCGGATCCAATCGATGTCAAAATTGCAGGCGGTGGTGGCGGGGTCCATGCGGAGGCTTTCCGCGATTTGGTTCGACCACTTCGCGTGGGACGAAAGGGTCAAGGTGACGAGTTTCCAAGTATTCGCGGGGCTATAACTGGAGCTAACAACGCGAGTGCCGCTGGCGCCGGGTTCCGCCAGCGTGCCGAAGTAAAGTTGCGCCCCGGTGCTGGCGGCGGTGGATCGGATTTTCAGGACGAGCTTCTGGACTTGGTTGGTTTTGAAATGAAGCAGGGTGTTGTTGAGTTGCGCGTCATTGCTGGTGGCTGTGCCGCTGAGCATCCCGTTGGCCACGCCGAAGCTCGTGATGTTCGCCACCGCAAGCCAGCCTGCGCCGTCACCCGGAGTGTTGAAATCAAAAGCCAGGTCCGCCGCGTCGTAGGCGTTGCGCGAGGAGGCGGCCTCCGCACCGTCGGCCATCAGGTCGCCGTCGGAATCGCTGTCCTCGAAATTCGCCAGACCATCGCCATCCACGTCGCCCGCGGGTTCGTCGTCGTTGAGAACGCCATCCTGGTCGATATCAGGTGAAAACGACTGGCTGAAAGTCGCCGACGCCTGGTCGATCAACTCGATCTGCCGGATGGAAACCGCCTGTGCAAGCGCGGCGTGAAGTCCGCCCCAATCGATCTCCCGGAAGCGCAGGGCAAGCCCCGTCACGTGGTCGAGCTTGTTGGCCGGAACGAGCGTGCGGAGCTGAATTTTGGCGCTGTCCGCGGAGGAAAAAACGCCCAGTGAGAATTCTCCTTGATCGGCGTCGATCACCACGACTTCCGCATTCGGTCCGGAAAATCCGAGTGAAAGGGCATCGAATTCCGACCAGATCTGGCGGGCGAAATTCAGCCGGTATTCCACGAACTCATCCACGCCGTCGCCATCACTGGTGACCGTCCAGTTCACACTGTCGTCGGTATTGTCGAAGGGACCGGTGGCAGGACCGCTGCTGGAGGCGGACACCGAAGAAACAGTTAGTCCAGCGGCAGCAGCAAGAACGCCCCGACCATCCAGGCCCGCTTCGAAATCGGCGAGAGTCGCGCGGTCGGTGCGCCCGGTGGAGTCCGCGGAACCGGCGTTCTGGCTGATTCTTACGGTCGAGCTCTTGGCGCTGAACTCGTTTCCGAACTGCGGGTCGCTGCCGCCGTTTTTACCGATGAGTTTCAGGTAGAGCGTGTTGTTTTCCATCCAGCACTTCTCGGTCGTCCCGCCGCGGAGGTCCGCGAGGCTGCTCGCCCGGGGAAACGGCGTGGTGTTATTGCCGTTATAGACATAGGTGCGGGACGGCAGGTTCGGAAACGCGGCCACCATTTGCTCGCCGTTGTTCACGAAGCGAAGGTTGACGTCGAAGGTGTTGGCGATCTGGTGGTATTGGAACCGATAGTCGAGCGCGGTGCCTACCAGAACCGCGTTCTGGCTGTACCAGTCGTAGGTCTGGATGTTATAAGCGGCGGGTCCGTCCGAGCGGATCGCGTAAACCGGCGTGCCGGTGTATTGCGCCCACTTGTTATCCAGCCGGAGCAATCCGTAACGCGAACCGGGCGGGCAAATCCACGCGCCCCACTCCGGCACGCGGGTCGCACCGGGCTCGACATTGAAGTCCTCGTAAATCTTCCCACTGCCCGTGATGTCCGGCGTGATCCGAGCTCCGGCGATGCCGGTGATGCTGCCGTCCTTGTCAACGAGGCCGGAGCTCCACATGTAATCGCGGGTGCTGCCGGGAGTGAAATCCACCCGGTTTTTAAAGGGAACCGCCGGATCGAAGGTGGTGCCTTCCGCGAAATGCACCGGGCTTTTTTGGGCAGCTCCGTTAGTTTGGAGTGCCGGATCAATTCCTGAAAATCCCGCGAAGTGGACGTTCACGATACCGCAGGGTCCGTCGTAAATGCTGTGGCCGCGGAACTGGGTGAGCACGGTCGGATTCGGCATCGAGCGACCCTGGGCGATCTCCAAGGTGGTCTGGGGATTCCCGATGTTGGCGCTGCGGCCGACGATCAACGAGTCGTAAAGGATGTGGTTGTAGGCGAAAAACGTGGCGCGCCCGTTGTCCGCGAACGCGCAGTCGTAGAGCTTCACCGTGTCCGCCCGCAGCCATACGGAGCGGTCGCGGCACTTGAACGCGGTGAGCCGCCGGATTTCCGGGATGACGAGTGTGGAGTTGACGTTGAACTCATTGCTCCGCGGACGGTAGTGGCCGCCATTGAGCGCATGGGTGGTGGGATCGATCCCGCCATCCACGGCGAAGGATGAAAAGCTGTTGGAGTGCGAGCGGTTGCCGTCGAACACGCCTAACGGCTTCCTGCCGGGCACCATCGCCGGGCCGCTGTAGGATCCGACCGGCGCGTTGAGCACGACCATCCAGAAGCCCGAGCC
>JBEDKU010000136.1:0-2743 GCA_041172045.1 Verrucomicrobiota bacterium
GAAGACGAAAGACAATGGAAGCTGTCATCGTGCCATAATGTTCTCTAGCGACCACTACGCAATCACGTGTATCCAAGTGAATCCGGTGATCGATCGGGGGAAGGGGTGACCTCGGCCGGGAGTATTGAAAATTCCGCTGGAATCATCCTCCAGCGGCTTTTCGCCCGACACGAGACCACCAGGCTCATAGCGTTCCACTCGTGATAGTGTCAATCCGGATCCCATCCCGCAGGCACCGCCACATGAGGTGGGGATGGACTTTAAAACGGTTCCGTGTTCAGTATTTTCCGGTGGCTTCAAACCCGCTGTCGCTCCGCTCCTCCGATGAATAAGCCGCTCGTATCAATCCTCGTGCCGATGTATAACGAGTCCTCCGTGGTGGAGCTGTTTTTCGCCGCCATGGATCGGGCGCTGGACCGCGGTCTCGCGGACTTCGAGTTCATCTGCGTGGACGACGGCTGCAAGGACGACACCCTGGAGAAACTGACGCGGGAGGCGGCCAAGGATCCACGAGTCAAAATCGTGTCCTTTTCCCGGAATTTCGGCAAGGAGGCGGCGATGTCGTCCGCGCTGGATTACGCTTCGGGGGACGCGGTGATCCCCATCGATGCCGACTTGCAGGAACCGCCGGAGTTGATCAACGAGATGATCCGGTCGTGGCTGTCCGGATACGACGTCGTCTATGCGAAACGGGCCTCGCGCGCCGCGGACAGCCTCATGAAGCGCCGGACCGCGGGTTTGTTCTATCAGATTTTTAATGCCCTCAGCGACACGCCGATCCCGGAAAACGTGGGCGACTACCGCCTGATGTCCCGGCGGGTGGTGGAGGTGGTGCGGAACCTGCCGGAGAAGGACCGCTTCATGAAGGGGCTTTTCTCGTGGCCTGGTTTCAAGAGCACCACCATCGAGTTCGACCGGCAGACGCGCGCCCAGGGTTTGTCGAAATTCAACTACTGGAAACTCTGGAATTTCGCCATCAGCGGCATCACCTCCTTCAGCACGATGCCGATCCGTGCCGGCACCTATCTCGGGCTGGTGATTTCACTGGTTTCCTTCATTTACGCCGTCTTCATCATCGTCAAGACGCTGGTTCTCGGGGTGGATGTGCCGGGTTATTCGTCACTCATCGTCATCATCCTGTTCCTCGGCGGCGTGCAACTGGTGGTCATCGGCCTGCTCGGCGAATACATCGGCAGGATCTACAAGGAGGTCAAGGGACGCCCGATTTACGTCGTGGACCGGACCATCGGCCTGCCACCCGCGCCCTACCGGTTTTCACCGGAAATTCCCGCCACTGACGCGACGCCGGATGTCTCCAGCTCGGCGGGCGATGCTTCGGATGCCGGATGAAACCCTGTGTCAGATGAGGCTCCGCATCCCGTTGAAGCTCCGCGCGCAAGATGGGGATCCATGCCATACGAGACTCCGCATCCCGATTGATGTTCCGTGAACTAACAAAGCCCCGTGTGGCGGCCGGAATACCACTCACGCAACTCGGAAGCCGTCGTTCAAACCCCGCTCGACCGAACTCCAGCTCCTCAAATATTCATATTTAAAATATAGAATATACTTTCGGTGAGGCCGGGTGGGGAAATGATCTGGCGACAATCTCCTTTTCCGGACGTTTCGCCACCGGCTCTCACCGACATCCGCGTGAATCCGCCTCCGTTCAGGAGGGGAAACTCCCAAATCGCGACGGGTTTTCCGATGGTAAACCTTGATTTAGCGCTGATTTTCTAGGTTGAATTTTTTCGAATCGGAGATAAAAGCCCCAACTAGTGCATGAATTATTCTAATTCAGGTTCCAAATTTTGATATCGGCGCGACAAATGCAGCTACTGGAAAGTTATTTCCACGGATACCCCCAACACCAGGATCCGTGACTCACGATCCAAACAGCCGCTTCCGGTCAGACTGGCCGAAACCAATTCCCCCTCATGATTTCTTCCACCTTTGCCCGTCTGGCAATCCTGCTGACAGTCCTTGCGGGCTTCTTCGGTGATGTCGCGTGCGCCTGGGTGCCGGTTCGCGCCCATCCGCAGAATCCCTACATCCTGGAGTTCCGGGGGCAGCCCACCTTGCTGCGCACTTACGGTCCTCACTACGGATGGCTGTTCGACTCCTCGCTGTCGTATACCCCCCACTTCGAAGTGTTCCAGCGGGACGGCATGAACCTCACCCGCATCTGGTGCATGGGCTACCCGGCGGACACTCCTGAAAATTTCATCCAGCCATGGCAGCGCGCCACCACTGGACCCAATGCCTTGGACGGCTCGAAAAAATGGGACCTCAATACTTGGAACGAAGCTTATTTCACCCGACTCAAGGCCCTTGCCCAAGCCGCCAGCGACCGTGGCATCGTGGTTGAATTCACATTTTTCTCAGTCTTTTATTATGACGACTTGGAATGGCAGAAAAGTCCGTTCCACCCTTCCAACAACGTGCAAGGCTTCGGCTCGGCGGCCAACCGCTACGAGTGCCTGCGCCAGAACAGCGCCAACGCCCTGCTTTTTGAAAAGCAACAAGCCGCAGTGAGACGGGTCGTCCGCGAGCTCAACGGTTTCGACAACGTCATCTTTGAAATCGTCAACGAGCCCTTCTGGAACGAGCCGGGCATCAAGGATTCCGAAGAGATCGCATTCCATCAGACCTTGCTCGCCGCCATCCGCGAGGAGGAGGCCGTGCTGTCCAACCGCCATCTCGTCGCCCATAATTTCCCGCAGCAGATCCCGGCGCTGTCGTC
>JBEDKU010000137.1:0-3111 GCA_041172045.1 Verrucomicrobiota bacterium
ACGCCGCGTAGTCAAGCGTCCCGCTGAACGGCGTGCGGTGGTCGCGCGCCGGCCACTGCACGTCGTGGACGTGGCCGCCGATGAGGTGCGGGGAAATGGCTTCCAGCCACTCCACGTGGTCGAGCAAGCCGAGGTTGTGCTTGAGCTGGACGTGGCCGAAATCATGCCAGTAGCCGACCCACGGATGGTCCGCGAAGTGGGCTTGCAGGGCGATCATCTCACGCTCCGTCGGCATGTCTTCGAAGCGCGAGCGCGACTCGACCGCCAGCTTCACGCCGACTTCCGCCGCGCGCCCGGCGATGGTGGTGAGCGCCTCGATGGCCCGGTCGAAATACAGGGGCGCGATTTTTTCCCGCTTTTTGACGAACGCGAGCTTCGCCTTGATGTAGTCGGCATCGTGCTGGCGGCCCTCGGAAACCATTTCTGTCAGAGGCCGCGTCCATTTCCTCGGGCTCATCGGCACCGAGCCCATGTGGAGCACCAGGTAGTGCGCCTTGAACTCCGCCGCGATGTCGAGCGTGCGCAGGGTCATGTCCATGGCGCGCTGGCGGTCGAAGGGGCGGTGCGAGGTGAACTCGTAGGCATCCGGCGCGTCGATCATCACTTCCACCGGCGAGGGGAAATAGTTGTGGACTCCCGAGCAGGTGAAAAGCCCGCGCTGGTAGGCCTTTTTGATGCCCGGCAGCTTGGCGATGGTCATGCCGTGCGAGAGCTCGATGTGGGTGAAGCCAAGCTCGACGATTTCCTCGATCATCGGCTCGCCGTCGGTGTGGCGGCTGTTGTTCCAGCATGAAGAAAAGGCGAGCATGGTGCAGGTGGTTAGAATTCGCCTTCTTTCCGGGTTTCCACCTCGACCGGGATCGCGATGGATTCCAGCAGTTTGTCAAAACCATCGAGCACGCGCGAGATTCCATCCGCCCATTTGCGGGCCTCCCACGCGGGTCCGGCGAGTTCCAGCAGGTGATCGAGCGCCTCCCGCTGGAGGAAGACTTCCAGCCCGTAGCCCGGCATGATCGCCGCCTCGCCGCGTGTCGGATCGAGCGCGAGCAGCAGCGCGTGGTTGTCCTTCCCGCGGCGGCTGTCGCCGGCGAAGTTTCCGGCGTTGAAGAGCCAGAAGACGTGCATGGAAAACGGATGCTCCAGGGGGAACTCATGCAGCACCACTTGCAGCACCACCTGCGGAAAGCGCCGCTGGATGCGGGCGATTTGTTGTTTCAACAGGTGTTGCTCGGGCGGGCCAAGCGAGCGCGTGGTGTCGGCCACCACCGGGGCCAGGCGTGGCAGGGCCCCGACCAGGGCGCTGGTCCGCGGATACGTCAGCCGGCAGGCCGGGCACTCGGGAGCGGCGGCTTGCTGGGGCGTCTGACAGTAAGGGCACTGCATGCGCGGACTCTAAGCACCCGGGGTTTCCCACGCGAAGCGAAAAACCTCCGGCGGATTCCTACCGCGAGACGACCACCCGCCACGTGGCAAACAGCGTCAGCAGCGCTCCGGCGATTTCCAGGGGATGGAAGGATTCTCCGAAAAAGACGAACCCGCCCACCGCCGTCGCCAGCGGCAGGAGCATTTGCAACGACGATCCGCGCGACACCGACATGAACTGATAGGCCCGCGTCATGATCAGCTGCGCCGCGGTCACGATCACCGCGCCGGCCACGAGCGTGGCCCAGGTGGAGGGCGGCAGCTCCGGAAGTTTCACCGCGGCCGGAGCCGCGATGACCAGGCCGTAGAATGCCTGCGACGCGTAGATCGTCGCCGGGTGCTCCTCGTGGCGCAGGCGGCGGATGATCACCACCACCCATCCCGAGCCGACCGCTCCGGCGAGCGCGAGCAGGTCGTATGCCGAGGGGCTCAGCAACTGCCCGTCGTCGCTCAGGAAAACGACCAACCCGCAGAAGCCGACGAGCATCCACACCATCGCCGCGCGGCTGATTTTCTCCTTCAGCCAGAAGGCGGCGATCACCGAGGCGAAAATCGGATAGGTCAGGTTCAGGATCACCGCGCGGGCGGCTCCGAGCTTGATGATGGTGACGTAAAAGGCGATGGTGCTCAGCGCCCCGACGACTCCCCGGATCGTGATCAGGCGGCCGCTGAACATCCTTTTCAAATCAAGGCCGCGTCCGCTTCCGAACAGCGCGTAAACCACTGCCAAGCCGACAGCTCCCCGGAACAGAATCGCCACCCAGCCGTCCGCCGCCGGCGTGTGCAGCGCCACGGCGCGGATCATCAGCGTGTTCGCGGCGAACAGGACCACCGAGCCCAGCATGAGCATCACGCTGCGGCGGTCGAAGGAGTCATCGTTTTTCAAGTGCATGTCGGTTTCTGTTGGAAACCGGAACGTCCGGGCGACTGGCGGGACTCACTTGGACTCCCGGAACCGGCCGTGGGACGGGCGTTCCGGAGAGTGGGGTGAAATGGAAAAATTTCCGCGTTCAGTCTCCGTGCGCCAGCGCATGCCGCCAAATCATGGTGACAGCTACTTTGGCTCGGAGGAGGACAACGGCAAACATTCCGCTGCCGCTGTGGCAGGGATCGGGAATCGCGTCAACACTTTCGGAAGGTTTCCCCGGCGCCTGTGACGTTTCCGTCAGAATTGACCGCTCGTCACCTGCTTCCCATGAGATGAATCTCCCCGACATCGGCCATGGAGCTATTTCTCATCGATGCGATCGGCCCGTTCTTTCGCGGCTGCGGCCGGATGCGGGTCAACTGGTCCAAAATCCCATTCATGGACTTGCACGATGCAAGTCCGGACGACTGGAGTTTGATCGAAAACGAGCTTCGGGATTTCGCGCGTCTGGTGTCCGCGCAAGGATACAACGCCGTTACTTTGGATGATCTGGCGCACCTCGCGCCCCATCCGTTGCACGAACCCGAGGTGGCGGAGCGGATTGATTTCCTACGGGGGAAATTCAGGGCGTTTTTCGACATGCTACACGGCGATTTCGGGCTGCGGGTCTATCTGACGACCGATGTGCTGCCGGTGACGCCCGCCTTGTCCGAGGCATTCGGAAACGATCCGGCGGAGATGGAAACCTATTACGTGGGTCTTGTGCGGGGAATTCTGGAAGACTTTCCCCAACTCGCCGGATTGATCCTCCGCGTCGGTGA
>JBEDKU010000138.1:0-5601 GCA_041172045.1 Verrucomicrobiota bacterium
ATACCGAGCACGCCGCCAACCTCTTCGCCCTGCGCGAACTCGGGAACATCTACACCCGCCTGATGAACCCCACCCACGACGTGCTCGAACAGCGCGTCGCGGCGCTCGAAGGCGGTGCCGCCGGCCTCGCCCTCTCCTCCGGCACCTCGGCGATTTTCTACTCGATCATCAATCTCGCGCAAGCCGGTGACAACATCGTCTCCGCCCAGAATCTCTACGGCGGCACCTACACGCAGTTCAAAAACATCCTGCCCGCGCTCGGCATCGAGGTCCGCTTCGTGGATTCCAACAACCCGGAAAACTTCGCTGCCGCCATCGACGGCAAGACCCGCGCGTTGTTCTGCGAGTCCGTCTCGAATCCCTCGCTCGAAATCTCCGACATCGAGGCGATTTCAAAAATCGCCCACGCCCACGGCCTGCCGCTCATCGTCGATTCCACTTTCTCCACACCGTATCTCACCAGGCCGATCGAATTTGGCGCGGACATCGTCGTCCACTCGCTCACCAAGTGGCTCGGTGGCCACGGCACCAGCATCGGCGGCATCGTCATCGACTCCGGGAAATTCAACTGGGCCGGCGGCAAGCATCCGCTTTTTGACGAGGCGGACGGCTCCTATCACGGCCTCCGCTGGGGTCACGACCTGCCGGCACCGCTCGCGCCGCTCGCCTATATTTTGAAAATGCGCACCGGCCCGCTGCGCAACCTTGGAGCCTGCCTCTCGCCCGACAATGCCTGGCAGTCGCTGCAAGGTATTGAAACCCTGCCGCTGCGGATGGAGCGGCATTGCGAAAATTCGCTCGCCGTCGCCAAGCACCTGCAAGCCCACCCCGCCGTCGAGTGGGTTCGCTTCCCCGGCCTGCCCGGTGACAGCCAGGCCGCCCTCAACGACAAATACCTCCGCGGCAAGGGCGGCTCGATGGTCGTATTCGGCATCAAAGGCGGGGCCTCCGCCGGCACGAAATTCATCGATTCCCTCAAGCTCTTCAAGCACCTCGCCAACGTCGGCGACGCCAAGTCGCTCGCGATCCACCCGGCGACCACCACTCACTCGCAGCTCAGCCAGGAGCAACTGCTCGCCGCCGGCATCCCGCCGGAGCTCATCCGGCTTTCCGTCGGCATCGAGCACATCGACGACATCATCGCCGATCTCGACCAAGCCCTCGCCACTTCTAACTAACTCCGCCATGTCCCGCGACGCCATCTTCGCCAAAATCGAGTCCGCCAACGCCGCTTTGACAACCAAGGCCGCCTACCCGGATTATGACATGTCGATCGTTCACTCCCTGCCGAAACTCGAAGGCAGCGACCTGTGGGAGATCTTTTCGCGGAATTTTAAATACGTGAACGGCAAGACCATGACTTCCGTCGAGCAACTCGTCACTTTCCTCCAGGAGCACAAACAACTCCACGGCTATTGCGACCCCGCGCTCTACGACGCCATCGGCGGTCAGTTGGCCGCCGCCGGACTGACCGTGGAGACCGAATATCACCGCGACCGCTACGACGACTATCAGTTCGGCGTCACCCGAGCCACCGGTGCCATTGCGGAATCCGGCACCGTCATCATCGACGACAACCGCACCTCCAGCCGCCTCGCCGCGCTTTCGCCGTGGGTCCATGTCGCTGTCTTGGAGCGCTCGGAGGTTCTCCGCACGATTCCGGACGCCATCGCCGCCTTCGGCGACAGTCCGAACATCATCTGGTGCACCGGCCCTTCGAAAACCGCCGATGTGGAAGGCATCCTCATCGAAGGCGTTCACGGCCCCGGCGAGCAAATCGCGTTGTTGATGTAACGATTCATGACCACTCTTCCCGCCCCGTCCACGCCCTCGGCGATTCTCTCCTTCGATTTCGACGGAACTCTCCACCACGTGGCGGGCGATCCACCGGTGCCACCCGAATTTTTCGAAGTCATCCGGAGACTCCGTGAAGAACAGGGCGTGGTGTGGGGCATCAACACCGGCCGCTCGATGGCCCACATGATCGAGGGCTTCATCGAAAGCCGTTTCCCTTTCATCCCGGACTGGGTGGTCGCCCGCGAACGGGAAATTTATTTCCCTGGCCAGTCCGGTCACTGGTTGCCGCTCAAGCCCTGGAATGATCGCTGCGAAAAGGAAATCCACGCCCTTTTCAAACACCTTCGTAAGCTGCTGAATCACATCCGCCAGGAGGTGGAGACCCACACCGGCGCGCAGTGGATGGAAATGGACGGCGAACCCGCCGGCATCATCTCACAGTCCGAGGAGGAAATGGAATGGATCCTCGACCGCATCGAGCCGCTCGCCGCGGCAGAGCCTCATCTCGCCTGGCAGCGGAACTCGATTTACCTCCGCTTCGGCCACCGGGATTTCCAGAAAGGCACCAGCCTGAGCCAGGTCGCCAGCCACTATGGACTAACCGCCACGCGCTGCTTCGCCATCGGTGACAGCCACAATGATTTCGAGATGCTCGATCCCGCAAACGCCGGAATGACCGCCTGTCCGGCCAATGCCGTGACCGCTATCAAGGAGAAGATTTTCGCGACCGGCGGGCTGGTGACGAAAGCCTCCCATGGTCACGGTTCGATCGAGGCGCTTGAGCATTATTTTAAATGAAGCCGGTCAGACGGGCATCAGTTCTGGGAGAATTTATTGTTTACATATCCGAAATAGTTTCTACGTTTTAAGCAACCTCACGCCAGCGCTCATGCAGGCAGGGTTCCGGGGGGAAACCGGCCTGCAGCGATAGTCGCTATCCCCGCGTGAGGGGAATGTGTATAAGGCGCGGATTTCGGCAACGAATCCGCGCCTTTTCATTTTCTGTCGACCGGCTAGCAGAAAATTCGCCCGAGCGCCGGTGGTTTAATCCCGGCTGCGGCGTAGAGCATCGGCCGCAGGGTTTCCATTAGCCGTCGTGCCGCCAGGCTGTCGCGGCAAAGCGCCCGGATGACATGGACACCACCGGAGAGTGGGCCATGGCCGAGATAGACGTCTTCGTTCGAGAGCGCGTCCAATGCTTCGGCAGGCCAGGCTTCCGCCATCGCCCCGGCGGCATACACCGAGAGATAGTGTGCGGCGGGAAATTTGGCTCTTAGGGCTTCCAAGCTGTCGCCGTCGGGCTGGAGATCGTAGCGCTCGCGGGCGATGAGTTTCTCCCCAAGCACCAGATCGAGCTCCCAGCGCAGATGCTGGTAGGCGAAGACCTCGCCCATCGCCACCCGGCCGGGCGCGATCCAGTCGAAAAAAAGGAGACTGGCAGTAGGGTGAAGATCGATTTCCGTGCGCTGGACATACCGCGCCCCGGCATGCGGGATGAACGGCTCGGGAATCCATTCGAGCGAGGCGCTCTCCTCCACGCGGAACTTCTGGCAGCTCACCGCCGCCGAGCCGGACCGCGTTCGATAGACACGCGCTGCGGACGGAGTGCTGAGCACCAGCTTCGCGCCGGGAGCGACATGGATGTTGGATTCCAAATGGTCGCCGTCGAAGAATCCCGCCGTCGGATTGACGATGCTTTGCACCAGATGCCCGTGATCGACGTGGGATTTGCTGAGGTGCACCGGCGCGCGGAAACTCTGTTCGGAAATATAGGGCACGCCGTCCGCCCGGTTCTCGCAGCGGAGATGCAGGTGGCCGCTGAGGGCGGTGCCGGAGACCGGGAGCGCGGAATTTATTCCGCGCGAACCGGCGTCTTCGGGCGGAATGAATTCCGCGCTCCAGCTGGTGCCAACGCTCGAAAATTCCCAATCCTCCGGCTTTCCACAGAGTTTCGCCGTCACCGGATTGTTCCTGATATACGCTTGTGCGTTCTGAAGGTGATCCAAATCCCGGATGAGCCGATCGTAATACTCCGCCATCCACAACGATCCCGACAGCCCTTCCAACCGGTTGATCTCAACTGCGGTCGGACCTTTCCATTGTTTAACGATTGTTCCCAAAGGCAAATCTCCCGTCAGCCGAATGAGCACATGCACATGATTCGGCATGATGCACCAATCGATGAGCTTATAGTGAATTCCGTGTCCTTTGATGAGCGCATCCTGCATCACCTTCGCATGATCGACCTTGCCAAGCAGGCAGGAGCCGTGACCGGCATCCTCGTAACGTGAAATACGTTTCTGGAGTTCGGCTTGGGCATTTTGGGCGATTTGATGATCCGGGCTGTTGATTGTGGCGAGAAGCTCCCTTTTCCAGTCCCTGACCAATTGATTCGGCAACGAATCCGCCAACCGGAAACTAATTGCTTGCACGGAATCCGCGAAGTCCCAATGCGGGAGATAGCCGCGGGTGTGGATGCCTTTGTGGGTCATGATAATTGGAGCGTGGAATTTATTCCGCGCAAGAATTGGAGGATTCGCGCGGAATAAATTCCGCGCTCCAGTTAAACAAACAGATACTCATGCTTCAGCCAGGCGATCAGATCGTCCTTGCCTTTCTCGGACTTCAAATCCGCAAAGAGAAACGGCCGTGTCCCGCGTTGCATCTTCGCATCGCGCGCCATGACATCAAGATCCGCACCGACGTAAGGAGCCAGCTCCGTTTTATTGATCAAAAGCAGATCGCTGGTGCGGATCGCCGGACCACCCTTTCGCGGGATCTTGTCTCCTTCCGCCACATCGATCACGTAGATGTAAGCGTCCACCAGCTCCGGCGAAAACGTGGCGGATAGATTGTCGCCACCGCTCTCGATGAGGATGAGCTTCAAATCCGGATGACGGTTCTCCAGATCGATCACCGCGGCCATGTTCATGCTTGTGTCGTCGCGGATGGCGGTGTGCGGGCAGCCACCGGTTTCCACGCCGATGACGCGGTCGGCGGCGAGCACGCCCTCGCGGAGCAGGAACTCGGCGTCCTCGCGGGTGTAAATGTCGTTGGTGATGACGGCGAGTGAGATCTCGTCCTTGAGCCACTGGCTCAGGCGGAGGACGCACATGGTCTTTCCGGAACCGACCGGACCGCCGACACCGAGGCGGAAGGGGCGGCGGGTGGCGTTAGGAAATGAAGAGTCGGGAGTGGGCGCGGGCATGGCGGAGTGAGGCGATTTCTAGGAGTGGATTGAACCAGCCGTCCACCGGCTGGGAGAGGGAGCTGTCGATTTTCTCCCCGAGCGCGGCAAGCGTGCGGCGGAGGATCTGCTGGCAGGACGTCTGACCGATGCGCATCAGTTTCATGGAGGCTGCCGTCAGTCCGGAGACGGATTGAAAGGCAAACGCCCGCGCCGCCTGGCTAACCGGCAGGCCGGATAGCTCCAGCGCGGCGACGACCAGATGATGGCTGCGCGGCGAAAGTTCGCGATAGCGGAGGACGAGTTCGGCGGGATCCAGTTGCGCGAGCAGATCGAGCCGTTGGGAACCGATGCGGCGGGACGCGTCGCGGAGTTCCGCCGCGATACGCCAGGCGTCCAGCTCGGTGTCCAAATCAAGCAGAGTGAAACAATCTCCGTCCACCGCAGCAGCGTGGGCGCGGACGAAAAACGGAATTTCGAAGGTCAAGAGCGCGGGCAGGATTTGTTTTTGCAGGAAATTTTCCAGCTCCGCCGGCGTGAGCACGACTCCCGCCTCCACCAGTTCCTCCAAGCCGAACGAGTGGGCGTAGGCCCCGGACGGATAGGCGGTATCGTTG
>JBEDKU010000139.1:0-5162 GCA_041172045.1 Verrucomicrobiota bacterium
TGTGTAACCTGTCCCGGCCGGGGCTGATGTTGTATGGCGTTTCGCCGATCCCCGGATTTCAGGGAAAACTCGCTACCGTGATGAGTCTGAAATCCCGCGTGACCCTCGTCCGCACGCTGCCCGCCGGGCACGGGATTTCGTATGGACGGCAGTTCGTGACCACCCAGCCCACCCGAGTCGCCACCGTCGGCATCGGCTATGGCGACGGCTACCCGCGTCACGTCTCGGGAAATGGCGCGGTTGTCTGGATCCGCGGCCGCCGGCTGCCCATCCTCGGGCGGGTGACCATGGATCAACTGATGGTTGATGTGACGGCCGCCGCGGACGTCATGGAAGGTGACGAAGTCGAAATTTTCGGCCCCCACATCCCCGTGGACGAAATCGCGGAGAAGGCGGGAACCATCGTGTGGGAGATTTTCACCGGCATCACCCCGCGGGTGATGCGGTGTTATCATGGGATCGAGACAGAAGCGGGGCGCGGCCCCGTTCCCGCTTGACGCTCTTTCCCCACTCCTTCTAGCTTGCGCGCACCAGAAGCGTCCCGCCAGACGGCTTCCAGACCAACCAACTCCCAACCTTCTCAACACGTGGAACTCCAGGAAATCCGTCGAATCGTCGAACTCATGAATGAGCACGGGCTCACCCACTTCGACCTCACCAAGAAGGACTTTCACCTCAAGCTGAAAAAAGGCGCCGACATCGACGACCTCCGCGCCCTGCTCTCCGCCCTGCCCTCCGGCCAAGCTCCGTCATACGCGCCAGCCCCCGCCGCTGCTGCTGCGGCCGCCATTTCCGCTCCGGCCGCCGCCGTGGCCGATGGCGCGGACATCACCTCGCCCATGGTCGGCACCTTTTACATCAAGCCCGCGCCGGACGCGCCGGACTTCGTCGAAGTCGGCTCCGTCGTCTCCGTCGGCCAGACCCTTTGCATCATCGAGGCCATGAAAGTCATGAACGAGATCAAAGCCGAAAAATCCGGCACCATCTGTGCCCTCGTCGCCGAAGACGGCACTCCGGTGCAATACGGCGACGTCCTTTTCAGAATCAAGTGAGTTGAGAGTATTCAGTTGAGAGTTGAAGCTCGGAAAAGCTTCTCTTCACTCTCAACTCTCAACCATCCACTCTCAACTTCTTCAACAATGTTCAAACGCGTCCTGGTCGCCAATCGCGGCGAAATCGCCCTCCGCATCATCCGCGCCTGCCGTGAGCTCGATGTGGAATCCGTCGCCGTTTACTCCGAGGCCGACGTCGATTCCATGCACGTCCAACTCGCCGACGAATCCGTCTGCATCGGCCCCGCCTCCAGCAAGGAATCCTATCTCAAGATCGACCGCATCATCGCCGCCGCCGAGATCACCGGCGCGGATGCCATCCACCCCGGCTACGGATTCCTCTCGGAAAACGCCCGCTTCGCGGAAATTTGCGCCAGCTCCGGCATCACCTTCATCGGCCCGTCCTCCAAGGTCATTTCCATGATGGGCGACAAGGCCACCGCCCGCGCCACCGCCATCGCCAACGGCGTCCCCATCACCCTCGGCTCCGGCATCATGGCCGATGCGGAAGCCGCTCTGGTCGAGGCGAGGAAAATCGGCCTTCCCGTCATGATCAAGGCCACCGCCGGCGGTGGTGGCCGCGGCATGCGTCCTTGTTTTGAAGAAAAGGACTTCATCAGCCTCTTTCACGCCGCGTCGAACGAGGCCGTCGCCTGCTTCGGCAATGGCGATTGTTATCTCGAAAAACTCGTCCTCAATCCCCACCACGTCGAGTTCCAGGTCATCGGCGATTCCCACGGAAACTTCGTCCATCTCGGCGAGCGCGACTGCTCCATGCAGCGGCGGAACCAGAAAATCATCGAGGAATGCCCGTCACCGCTGCTCACCCCCGAACTCCGCGCCCGCATGGGCGAGGCATCCGTGAGTTTGATCAAAAACATCGGCTATCAGAACGCCGGCACCATCGAATACCTCGTCGATGAGAAGGCCGAGAACTTCTATTTCATGGAAATGAACACCCGGATCCAGGTCGAGCACCCGGTCACCGAGGAGGTCATGGGCTGCGAGCTCATCAAGGAGCAGATCCGCGTCGCCGCCGGCGAGCCGCTTTCCCACCACGTGCTCGAAGCCACGCCGCGCGGCCATTCCATCGAGTGCCGCATCAATGCCGAGGACCCCTTCAACAATTTCACCCCCAGCCCCGGCACCATCGAGCTGTGGTATGCCCCCGGCGGCAAAGGCGTGCGCGTCGATACCCACGTCTATTCCGGCTACACCGTGCCGCCGCATTACGACTCGATGATCGCCAAGCTCATCGTCACCGGAGCCACCCGGGAAATCGCCATCGCCCGCATGAAGCGCGCCCTCGGCGAGTTCATGATCCGCGGCATCAAGACGACCATTCCCTTCCAACAGGAAATCATCGCCCACCCGGACTTCGCCGCCGGCACCTACGACATCGGCTGGGTCGCGAGGTACTTGGAGGAGCGCGTGAAGTGAACGAAATAGGTCCTATCCGACCTATCCGACCTATGAACGACGCCCGCCTTTACGCCATCCTCGACCTCGGCTACGTCCCCGAGGAAAACGCCGAAAAAGTCACCCAAGCGCTCCTCAACGGCGGCGCCCACCTCCTCCAACTTCGCGCCAAGGGCCACGACCTCACCACCATCCGGCGCGTCGCGGGGAAACTCCTCCCGCTCTGCCGCGCCGCCGGAGTTCCTTTCATTCTCAACGACTTCCCCGCCCTCGCTATGGAAATCGGCGCCGATGGCGTCCACATCGGCCAAGACGACGGGATACATCCCGCCCTGGACCGCGGACTTCAGTCCGGCCTTCATTCATTCATTCATTCATCCTCTGCCCCGCGTCCCTTCATCATCGGCCGCTCCACCCATTCCCTCGCACAAGCTCGCGCCGCCCTCGCCGAGGGCTTCGACTACATCGGCTTCGGCCCGCTATTTCCCACGCCCACCAAGGCCGGCCGCCCCGCCATCGGCCTCGAAGAAATCGCCGCCATGGAATACGAGGTCGGCTCAAAAATCCCCGCCTTCTGCATCGGCGGCATCACCCGGCAAACGCTCCCGCAAGTCCTCGCCGCCGGAGCGCGTCGCGTCGTCATCGTCTCCGACCTCCTCAAGGCCATCGACGTCGAGGCCGCCACCCGTGAGGTCGTTGGGAAAATCCGCTTCTAGCCCGGAGTGCGGCACGCTCTGCTGCCGCCAGCGGGGGATGGAAGCTCTGCTCCATGCGGCGCGGAGCTCTTCCTCTTCACTGCCGCGGAAAGAAGCTCCGCCCCGCATCCGGCAGAGCCGGAGCTACCATCGGCGCGAGCAGAGCGTCGCGCACTCCTGTTTCACCAATGTGTCGCCGCGCGGAACAAATCCAGCCGCTCCGCCAGATCTTCCGAGGACAGCTCTTCCAAACGCCGCGTGGAAAACGCCTCGCAGGTGAAAGAAGCAAGCATCGAACCTTGGACGATCGCCTGCCGCAGAGTCGCCGCCGCATAAGGAGGCGCGCCCTGCGCCGCCAGATAGCCCGCCATCGCTCCCAGGAACGTATCCCCGGCACCCGTCGGATCCGCCACCGCTTCCAGCGGCCACGCCGAGGCGCGGAAAAGCTCAACCTCGGAATCCGCCGCAGACGACGAGAATAAAATCGCGCCGAATTCCCCCAGCTTGATCACCACGTGCCGCGGGCCTTTTTCCAACAGCAGGCGCCCGGCCTTGATCAGGTTCGACGTGCCGGCGAGCTCGCGCGCCTCACCCTCGTTCAGCACGAACAAGTCCAACTGCGGCAGCACTTCGTGGAGCCGCTCGTTGGCGATCTCGATCCAAAGATCCATCGTGTCCGCGATCACGAAACGCGAGTGCACCGCGGTGTTTTCCCCGATGCCACACTGCCCGAGCATTTCCAGCTGGTTGTCCGGCGACATGTTCGCCAGCACCACGATCGGAGCCGAGGCGGATCCCGCCGGCACCTTCACCTGCCAGCTTTCCAGCACGTTCAGGCCCACCCGGTGCGTCGTGCGCTCGTTCATGTTCGCGTGGTATTCGCCGGACCAGGTGAACGACTCGTTTTCCGAGCGCTCCACGCCGTCGAGAGAAACGCCGCGCGCCTCCAGCATCGCCAAGTGCTCCTGCGGGAAATCATGCCCGATGATCCCGATCAACGACACCGGCCGGCTGAAAAACGAGGCCGCCAGCGCGGCGTAGGCGGCGGATCCGCCCAGCAGGTTTGCGGCCTCCGCATCCGGAGTCTTGACGTGGTCGATGGCGATGGTGCCGCCGATGACAATGGCGGAATGCGGAGTGGCGGATGTGGAAGACATGGAGGAATGAAGGATGTTGAATTCGCGGCTTCCAGGAAACTGCAAAGCCGCGTGCGTTTTCTAGTCGGCGAGCGGAATTCCGCAACCGCCAATTCATCCGCCTACCCCCCGAAAACAAAAGAGGCCGCACACTCGTGCGGCCTTTTTTGTTTTGTCATGAACTTGAAACCGGGGACCTCTCCCCTCGACAGATGAGAACATGCCGGAATCTTTGAATTCTGTCATGTCACTAAATAATGGGACACGGCCCGCCGATCACCGAGGTCATCCCGTGATGACGAGGATCCCCGACCGCGGCAATATTTAAGGAATCCGTAATTTTAACTTCCAGAAATCCGCTCCGGAAGTTAAACCGGGGCGTGAAATTTTTCGTATTGCTCGTGACCCTGCTCGCTCTGAACTCCTGCAACACGCTCATCGGCCTCGGCCGTGACACCAAGGCGGGATATGAATGGACCAAGAAGAAGATCCAGAAGGAGGAAGCGGTGGAGGACGCCAACGCCCCGGTCTATTGAACCGGACCGCGAGTCTGGAGACACGCGGTCCTGGCGGGGATCAGGGCACCTACATTTGAAATTCGTTGAGAATCAAGGCTTGTACGAAACGAGTGTTTGAATCATTGGGGCCGGATGGCCCATCCGAAACATCCCAAATCAGTTGTCGATTTCCGCCGTGGACTCCCCGAGGGTCTCGAAATGTTCGATGTCATCGAAGACCTACGCTCAGGGAACGCGACTCGCCATCCCTTTGGTTCGATCCTCTTCATCGCCCTCTGCGCGCTGCTCTGCGGCATGAATACCTGCGAGGACTTCGTCAGGTTTGCCAAGGCTCGGGAGGAA
>JBEDKU010000140.1:0-4993 GCA_041172045.1 Verrucomicrobiota bacterium
CGCTCTCCCCGCCGCAGGGGGGAGCCCGATGCTTTTACCGCTTTAGAGTCACGGTGGAGTGACGCCTTAAAATCAAAAGCCCATGAAACGCCTGCTTCCGGTTCTCCTCGCCTGCATTTCCGCCGTCTCAGAGCTGGCGGCGCAGGCTCCGAACAGCACCTGGGTGTTTCCCGCGGCTTCGGGCGACCTGCTCTATCAACTCGACGAACGCGGCCAGCGTATCGCGGATTTCTCCGACTGCGGCTACCGTGGCGGCACGGTGCCGTTGCCGAATGTTTCCGCGCTGATCGATCCAAGCCGCTGGGTCAACGTGAGTCCCGGGGCGGGGGATGACACCTCGCTGATCCAGGCCGCGATCGATTCCGTGGCGGCGCTGACGCCGGATGCCAACGGCTGGCGCGGTGTGGTCGATCTCAATGCTGGCGAGTATCAGATCGGGACGACCGGGTCGCTCACCGCGGTGTCCGTGACGAGCGGTGGCTCGGGTTACACCTCGGCTCCGGTGGTCACGATCAGCGGCGGCGGAGGAAGCGGGGCGACCGCCACGGCTACCGTTGGGTCGGGTGCGGTCACCGCGGTGAATGTCACGAACAGTGGTTCGGGCTACACCTCGAATCCCTCGATTTCGTTCAGTGGCGGCGGTGGCACGGGTGCGGCCGCATCGCCCGAGATCACCGGTCTCTCCGCCATCCGGATCAGTGCCAGCGGCGTGGTGCTCAAGGGAGCTGGCGATGATCCGCTGACAGGCACACGCCTGCGGGCGACGACGCGGATTCAATATTCCATGATCAGCGTGGCCGGCTCCGGCAGTCGCAGCACGGTGAGCGGCACCACGCGCAATCTCACCCAGACCCTGGTGCCCGCCGGGACCCGGACCTTCCAAGTGGACAGCACCAGCGGCCTCGCCGTGGGGCATACCGTGATCGTCAAACGCCCGAGCACCGCGCAGTGGCTCGCGGACATCGACATGGACCAGCTCGGGCCGGACAGCGCCGGTGGAGAAAGCGACGACGTGCCGTGGACTCCCGGTTCCAAGGATCTGTTGTTTGACCGGGTGATCACCCGCATCGATGGCAACTGGATCACGGTCGATGCGCCGTTGCCGCAGACTTTTGAGTCGAAATACGGCGGCGGGCAGATTTGGAGATACACCTGGACCGGCCGGATCCAGCAGGTGGGCATCGAGGATCTTGATGGATTCTCGGATTACACGGGCAGCACGGATGAGGCCCATGCGTGGAGTTTCATCCAAATGAGCGGAATTCAACACGGCTGGGTGCGGAACATCACCGCCCGGTATTTCGGATATTCAGCGGTCAGGCTCGGCAGCGGTGCGAAATGGATCACCGTGGCCGACTCCGAGTGCCTCGACGCGATCTCCATCATCACCGGCAGCCGCCGTTATTCTTTCAACAACGAAGGGGCCGAGCTCACGCTGTTTCAAAACAACTACGCCCGCAAAGGCCGGCACGATTTCGTGATGGGTGCCACCGTACGCGGACCCAACGCGTTCATCCAATCCAAGGCGGACACCGTGTATGCAGATGCCGGCCCCCATCACCGCTGGGCTGCCGGCGGGCTGTTCGACAACATCGCGGTGAACGGCAACGAACTCAACGTGCAGAACCGCGGCAACTACGGCACCGGCCACGGCTGGGCCGGCGCCTACATGGCGGTGTGGAACTCGACGGCGAGCAATTTCCGCGTGCGCAACCCGCCGACCGCGCGCAACTGGCTGGTGGGGTCCATCGGCAACATCCTGGCCAGCGCGGCTCCCGTGGGCGCGGATCCGGCGGGCACCTACGACAGCAGTGGTCCCACCGGCACCGGCAAGGCGGTCTATCCGCACAGTCTTTACCACGGACAGCTCCAGCAGCGCTTGAAATGGCCGGACTCGCAGCTCCGCGAGTCCTGGCTCGGTGACATCGACCAGTTCGCAGGCGCGGGCGATACGGTGAATTGCAACGCGGCGTGGCTCGCCCAGGTGCAGGCGCTCGGTGCCGCGGACGCGAAGTTTGATTTCCTAACCGGAAATCGCAACACCGCCTTCACGTTCGATTTCGCGCTCGATCCCGGCGATACGGTGGTCGCCGCCTCGCTCACCGTGAGCCTCAGGGGCTTGGGCGGTGGGTCCGGCGATGACGTCGTTTTCCTCGACGATGTTTCAAACGGGCAGAGCTACACCAGTCTCGGCTGGACACCGGTTGCCGGTACCGGTTCGACCGTGCGGACACTGGCGGTGGATCCTGCGCTGTTAGCCGATGGCCGGCTCAACGTGGCGCTCGGTGCCGACAGCGCGGTGGACTTCGCCGCGCTTCATTTCCAAGTGCGGAAGGCGCAACCGGCCACGACCGAGCTGGCGATCCTACCGGTCGCCGACGGCTACGTCCAAGGCGGGACCAACGCGGATTTGAATTTCGGAACCTCGGCGACCCTGCAGACCAAGGACATCACCGCCAGCACCGTGAACCGCGAGTCCTTCATCCGCTGGGATTTGAGCGGAGTGACTGGAAAAATCGTGCATGCGAGGGTGAGGCTCGCCGGAACGATCGCCAGCCAGTCCGGAAATCAAAGCGGGGCCGCGGTGGTGGGTGACGACACCTGGGGCGAGGCCACCGTGACCTTCAACAACCGGCCCGCCGCCGGAACCTTGTTCGCGCAGTGGCTGCCGGTCACCGGTCAAGCGGTGGAGTTCACCGTCACGCCGCAGGTCGCCGAGACGCTGCTTGGCGATGGCAAGTTATCGCTGCGGATCGCGGCCACCGGCGACTATGGGGGCGCTGGAAACGTCACCTACGCCTCGCGGGAGAATGCGACCGTCGCCAACCGGCCGCAGTTGATTCTTTCCGTTGAGAACAGCGCTCCGTCCATCAGTGCGATCCCGGATCAGAGCACCAACGAGGACACCACCACCATGCCGCTTGCCTTCACGCTTGGCGACGATTTCACGGCTGCGGAGTCACTCGTCGTGAGCGGCGTGTCTTCGGACACCACGCTCGTGCCGAATGGAAACATTGTTTTCATCGGCAGCGGGGCGAACCGCACTGTCACCGTCACGCCCGCGCCAAATCAGAGTGGCACGGCGACGATCACGCTCTCTGTCAGCGACGGCTCGCTGAGCAGCGACGAGGTGTTTGTGCTCACGATCGCAGCGGTGGATGATCCGCCGACGGCCGCTCCCGGCGCGGTCGGGACTTTGGCCAATCAGCCGGTGGACATCGATCTGCGGACGCTGGCTGGCGACAGTGAGACTCCGGTGGCGGGCTTGCGCTTCCTTGTGAGTGGCGGCGTCAACGGCACGATCACTCTGCTGCCGGATGGCCACACCGCGCGCTTCACTCCGGCCGCAGGTTACAGCGGTCCGGCGAGCTTTAGTTACAGCGTGACCGATACCAGCGCCGATCCAAGATTGTTCCTCAACTACACCTTCCAGCCGCCCGACGTCACGTCCGACGGAATCAGCACCGATGTTTCCGGCAACGGCCGCGACGCGACGATCACCAACGTCGGCAGTGGCAGCGCGAGTCTCACCGTCGATTTTCCCGCTCCGCTCGCCCCGCAGCAGTCGCAATCGCTGGCACTAACGGAGAATGACGCGGCAGGCGCGTCCCGCCTGCAGCGCGTCATTTCGCCCACCACCGATTTGGATTTCAAAACGGCGGACTGGACGGTCGCGGGCTGGGTCAAACGCAGCGAAGCCGCCGATCAGGACATCGTCTTCCACCTCGGAACCGGCAACGGGCGGGGGGGGGCCAGTGAGTTGGTGCTGAGCTTCGGCAACGGATCATCGAACGCCCCGCTGTATCTCAGGAACTGGAACGCGAGCGCCCTGGATCTCGATCTGAACGTGGCCGTTAGCGCGGGCGCCTGGCATCACCTGGCGGTCGTTCGCTCGGGCGTGAGCATGACCCTTTATGTCGATGGTCTGCCCGTCGCTAGTGACAACTCGTTTGTCATCACGGCAAACAGCAATACCAGCAGCACGCCCGCGATTTTCGGGGGAGGGACGTCCATTTCCGCTGGGTCGCTGACCGACCGGCATTTCAATGGCTCGATGGCGGACCTGGCCATTTTCAGCGCCGCGCTTTCCGCTCCGGAGATTGCGAAAATTCACACCGCCCCCGTCGCCAATCTCGGCGGACTGACTGCCGGAAACTCGGTGGATGTGAACGTCACCAAGCAAGCGGGCACGGTCGTCCTCAGCGGGCTGGCGCAAAACTATGACGGAACTCCGAAATCAGCGACGGCGAGCACCGGTCCCGGGAGCTTTGACGTGGATTTCACCTATGACGGATCGGCTACCGAGCCCACCGCGGTGGGAAGCTATGCGGTGGTCGGTACCATCAATAATCCGTCCTATGCCGGAAGCGCCAGCGGCACCTTGGTGATTTCGAAAGGGGCCGCCACGGTGGTTCTCGGTGGCCTTGCGCAGGTTCATGATGGCTTACCGAAATCCGCCACCGCCACCACGAGTCCCGGCACCTATGCGGTGGATTTCACCTACAATGGATCCACCGAAGCTCCATCGATGATCGGCAGTTACGCGGTCGTTGCCACTGTGAACGATTTGAACTACGCGGGCTCGGCCGCTGGCATGCTGGTCATCGCCGATAGTCCTCCGACAGCCGCCGCGACGGAAGTGGTGACGGCGGCGAACACCGCGGTTGATGTGGATTTAAGGACTCTCGCCGGTGATTTGGAAACCGCTCCCGCTCAACTTCGGTTCACGCTGGGTGCGGTGACCCACGGCAGCGCTACCCTGGATGCCGACGGTCATACCGTGCATTTCCTCCCGGAATCCGGCTACGCGGGTCCCGCGACTTTCGGCTACACGGTCACGGACACCACGACGGACCCGCGGACTTTTCTGAACTGGCGGTTCCAGTCCGCCAACGCCGCCGATGCGTCGGGCCATGGGCGGGACGGAATTTACCAGATTCAAGGCAGCGGCACGGTGGGATTCCTGGCCGATGCGCCCGGCGCTTTGCTTCCG
>JBEDKU010000141.1:0-3373 GCA_041172045.1 Verrucomicrobiota bacterium
GTCGTGTTTGCGCTGGATGGAGCCATCGACGAAACAATCGATGCCGAATTTCCCGGCCAAGGCGGGCAGGTCCGGTTCCTCCGCGCCCATCATCCGGCGGGGGAAGGGGCCCATCACATCGAAGTTGCCGGACCGGGAAATCCGGTCGCCTAGCAGCTCGGTCACCAATCCGGGAAACAAGCGCCATTCCTCCTCCAGTCCGATGCCCCGGAACTCGACCAGGGCGAGGATAGGCCGGACCTGCGGGAGGATGGCTGCCCGCGCCTCCCGGATTTCCAAAGCGTAGGATCCCGCCGGCAAGGTGATCCGCAGCGGTGCCGAAGCTCCCGGCCCGTCGGCATATTCCTCAAGCACCTTGCGGAGCCGGGACAGATGCACCCTCACCAATGCGGACTGGGAGGCGTCGAATTGCGTGTCCATCCCGAAACAGTCGAACGCGAGCCGGTATTGATCGACGCGTGAAGCGGGATCGTTCGCAGCGTGCCGGAAAAAAAACTCCAGCAAGACACACAGCCGGGGGGAACAGCGGACTGGATCATGTTCCAGCAAGCGCCTGCGACTTTCATCCCATTTGGCTCCAAAGGGAATCCCAGCGGGCGAAACAAGGTGTGCCTCCATGGATGAATCACCTGGTATCATCGTTCCCGGAAACGCCACACCAGGCCCATCGTGGACAGGACAAACATCAATCCCAGCGAAGTGGTGATCACCATCGGCCAGCCGCGGCCGGTCACCAACAGCAAGGTGGACGAGTAAAACAAGGCAACGCTGTAGGAACAGGCCCAATTTGCCCAGGAGCTCAACGAAATCGCGCCACTGCGGCGGGTTTTGAGCAGCTTGCGCCATTGCGGCACGTAGGCGCAGAGCGGCACACAGGATTGTGCCACGCCGGTCACGGTCAGCGGGGTCTCAAGATTTTCTGCAGTCACTCCAAGGAAGGAAGCGGCCCGAGTTCTGACGAACAAGCCGGAATTCAAACAATCTCCGATGATGGATGCAAGAGGTGCGGTTTGTCCCCAGAAAACCTGCCCGGAGTGGCATTCTGCCGGAATTCACAACCCGCGCGGCGAATACGGCGGCCCACAGGGCGAGCAGGACGGAGGTGGTGGATTTCATCGTGAGTTTGGAAATGGTTGGCAGCGAGTGCGGCGGGTGAATCGGGAGCTCGGCAGTCATGTGGGGCTGGCAAAAGGGTGGATCGGAAGCAGGTCTTGACGCAGCAAGCCAGCAGGTCCGCGGTCAGCCGTGGCCAACCGGAGCGCCGCGGCTTCCGCGGCTGCCGGAAAGCCGCCATTGTCGGACGAGAGGAACAAGCCGCAGGCCGGGCTCGCGGGTCGGAGTGGTGGGGCAATCATCATGGGGAGTTTCACGCGGTGATTCGCGCAAAAATCTGACAGGCAGATAAGCTCCCACCGCTGACGGATGTCGAGCATTTCACGGTGAAACGGTGCCTGCATAGTTTGCAGGATTCATTCAATATTCTCACCCTGAGTCCTTTGCAAAGCGACCACCCGGTCGCCCGCGCAACAAGCAGCCAGACTAACCAACACGATCCCCACGCCGCTGATAGGATAACCGGAGCGTTGGATCCCGATGGCATCCCGGGCGGTCTCCGGGCTGATCATGAACCGCCAAACGTCAAAACGCGTTGCCGCCATTTCCGAGTGTCTGCGGCTGCGCGTTTTCGTAATCAAAAGGTCCAGACTCAAGCCCGCGCGCCCGCAGGAGGGCCGAAGCACCCTCCCCAGGCCGTGGGGCCATGGCCTCGGATTTTGCGGCGGCCACGGTCCCCTCAGCGTTCCACCCGCACCCGCATGAAGCGGCGGGCGGCGCTGCCGATGGTCTGGGTGTCGCGGATCTCGACGTCCTGGGTGCCGTCGCCGACGGCGGTCTCGGTGATGCCGCCGGGACCGGTGAGGACAGCGCCGTTCGCGCTGCGCGCAAGCTCCGTCCAAGCGCCGTCGAGTCCGCCCTGACCTTCGACGATGATTGTCACGTCGTTGCGCGAGGGATCGCGGCGGAAGCGCAGCGAGAGGCGGTTGTCCTGGGTCTGGGAGAGGACCGGCAGGCCGGAGCTGCCGTCGGATCCCGGGGTGATGCAGAGGCCGTATTTGATCAGGTTCGCAATGCCGTCGCCATCGGGCGTCGCCAGATCCGCGGCGTTGCCGGTGTTCGAGGTGGTGCTGAAGTATTGCTGACGCCATGATTCTGACGGACTGAGCTGGACTGCTACCGTGGTGGTGAAGGTGGCGACTTCCGAGTAGCGGGTGCCCGCGCTGTTGGTGGCGTAGGCGCGGAACGCGTAATTGGTCACGGAAAGCAGTCGGCTGACATCGATGTTGAAAATCCCCGTAGTCCCGACAGCAGGAAGATTCACCACCGCCGCTCCGCCGAGTTCGGGAGCGGAGTTGGAGCTGGCGAGGGCATAGACGATGCCGCGACCGGTGATGGCACCGCCGCCATCCGCGGTGACCTCGCCGGCGAGTTTCGCACCGGAGGAGGTGATGAGGGTGGCGGATGCCACGGGATTGAGCACCGGGACGGTCACCACGGCGGGAGCGGCGGTGAGCGCGATGCGGAAACCTGCTTCGAAGGTCGGAGGCAATTTTTTGCGCTCGCGCACCCCGGTCTGGGACGGGTTGGGCCAATACATGCCCTGCTCGGTCATGCCGCCACCCGAACTCCAACCACCGCCGCGCTGGGCTTTATTGAAGGTGTCGACGGAAGTGTCGGTCCATTCGTCCACGTTTCCGTCCTGGTCATAGGTTCCGTAGGCGCTGGGCGCGCCGTTGGTGCCGACGGTGGTGACATTGCCGGTCAGGCCGTTCCAAACCGCGCCATTGAGCCAGTTGATGGAATGTCCGGCACCGTTTGCTGTTCCATCGCCGGAGGCGTTGGCAGTGATGGCGGTGGGCAGGGTGTTGGAGTTGTAACGGGTGGCGTAGCTCCAGTATCCCGCATTGAGGGAACCGCCCTTGTAATAGGCCGCCTTGATCCATTCGTTTTCGCTCGGGATCCATGCCTTGGCATTCGCATTCCTGGAGATCAGGCCCGAGGTGGCGCCATTCAGGGGGTAGGCGCCGGTTTCACGGAAGGTGGCACTGCCGGCGGTGGTAGTGGCGACCGGAGACCCGTGGTGCATCCAGTTGGCGAAGCGCGCGGCGTCAAACCAGGAGATCCAGCTCACGGGCTTGAAGCGCATGAGGGGCTTTGCGACGTATTTGGATCCCGTCGCCGCGGCGGCCACCAGGTCGATGCCGCCTCGTGCGTCGCTGGTCATGCTGGCGTTGTAGATTCCCGCCGGATTGAGTCCTTCCGGGTCCACCGCGTTGAGGAATACGGCGTATTCGAAGTTGGTGACCTCGTATTGGCC
>JBEDKU010000142.1:0-3861 GCA_041172045.1 Verrucomicrobiota bacterium
ATCCTCCAGAACGTGGCCGCTACACCGGAACTCCACCCCGCAGCAGCATCCCCTTCAACCGTCCGGACTGCCTTCCAAGTCTCCAAACCCAGAAATACCTTCCGCCTTCGGTCTTCAGCGCGCGCACCCCCGTCACCAAGCGCAGCCAATCCTTGAAGAATCCCTTGTAGAACCCTGTGGCCGAGTCGCCCGCCGTCCAGTATTTTTTGGCGAGAATCACATTGTATTCGGCATAATTGCGGGATTGCCGGTAGTGCCCGATCAGGGTCCCGCGCCTCCTCACGTGAAGCACCGCATCCGGGACAAAGTGGAGCGAATACCCATTCATTTGCGCCCGGAAGGAAAACTCGGTGTCCTCCAAGTGAAGCAGAGTGTCGTCAAACCCACCGATCGCGTCGAACATCGCCCTCGTGAATCCCATGGTGCCGGCGCCGGCATGTGGCAGCCACGGCGGATACCAGATCATCTGCAATCCCTTCTCCTGATCGTGACCCCACATCCACCTTGGATTGAGTTTCACGGTTTCCATCCGGCATGCCACGAAGTCATGCCGCGCCAGCGCCTCGCCCATCGCCGCCACCCAACCCTCCGCCACCTCGTCGTCAGCATCACACAAGGCAAGGACCTCTCCATTGGACGCCTGAATGCCCTTGTTTCGGGCAAATGCCGCCCCGGGCTTTTCCGAGGCATCCACGATCCGGATGTTCGGCAATCGCCCGCGATAGCTCTCGATGACCTCGCGCGAGTTGTCCTTGGAGCCGTTGTCGGCAAGAACGATCTCCCATGGCTCGGACCACTCCTGTTTGGCAAGAGCCTCCAGTTGAAGGCCCACGGTCGCCGCTGCGTTGTAGTATGGAATAATGACGCTCAGTTTCATATACCGGTTCCGGATTGGATATTACGATTGAAAAACATGCTAGACCGGATTCCCGGACGATTGATATCTGCGGGAGGGGCCGCTTCTGCGGTTGAGGGTGTTCAGGATCTCAAGATCAGGCTCCAACCACCACTCGGTGCGCACCGCCCTGCCCCGCCGCAGCAGATCAGGAACGGTGACAAACTCGAACCGCCCGTGCAAGGCAGCTAAAATCCGCTCCACGGCATCCAAAGTCCGGCTCCGATCCGAACCGTGCTCCCCCTGAAAATCCACCATGCCATCATGCATGAGAACCACCGAACCCGCGTTGATCCGCTGCAGGGCGAAGTCCGCTAGCCACGCACCATCATGATCCTCCCAGTCCGGGACACCGACATTCCAGCCAACCACCTCATGGCCCGAAAGCCGGGTGTCCACCCACGATGCAAAAGACTGATGCCCATACGGGGGCCGAAAAACAGCGGGACCCAAAACTGATAGAACCTCCGCACACCGCCGGATTTGGTCCCTCCTCTCCCTGCCGGAAATCAGCGGAAAGGACGGATGGTCCCACGAATGGTTCCCGACCGCATGCCCACCCTCGCGGACAGCTTCAACGACTTCAGGATGCTTGGCGGCGTTTTCCCCGGTCATGAAAAACGTCGCCTTGGCCTGGTGGCTGGCGAGAACCTCCAACAAAGCCGGTGTCACCTCCGGGTCAGGGCCGTCATCGAACGTGAGTGCCACTAACGGTTCCTTCGTGACAAAATAGGTGACCGTCCCGGTCAACCTCAGCCTGGCCTTCCCAAACGCCCGCCTGACAAGTGATTTCATGGTCTGATTCCAGGCCCGATCATTCCTCGATCTGTCGCCACGTATGCTTCACCATCACGGAACCGGTTCGTCCGCCCTCGGGCAGCACCTTGCCCGTGCCGTAGAAGTCCCCGTTGATCACCTCGATCACCGACGCGTCGTTGAGGTAATCCTGCACCACGCGGTCGGACTCAATGTAGATGTTCACACGATAGGACCCGCTGGAAAGCGGCCAGTCCCGGACCAGGAAATCGATCCTGCCTTCACCCGACAGCCGGATCTTCCTGGGATCCACCATCGCGGAAGATAGCGAAAAGTATTCCTTCAGGTCCATGCACACCTCTGCGCAGAAAATACAATCCTGCAACACCGCGCCATCCTTGACCAAATAGGAAAGACTTAGATAGACGTCGTTGCCTGAAATCGCCTCGCGGATGATGTTGCCGGACTCATCCCGGAGATTGATTTCCGTGATCCGGACATCGCCCTTCCCGGTTCTATCATGTCGGTCGGCGAGCCCGCCTTGCGCGAGCGAGGCTCCGTTGCTCATATAGGCGTTCACGATTTCCTCGGTCGGCCCCTGTTGGATGAGGCGACCGCGGTCCATGAGAATGCAACGGGTGCAGAGATTCTGAATCGCCGGCATCTGGTGGCTTACCAGGATCACCGTCCGCCCTTCCTTGGTGGAAACGTCCTCCATTTTTCCCAGGCACTTCTTCTGGAACTCCGCGTCCCCCACCGCAAGCACTTCGTCCACGATCAGGATCTCGGGTTCAAGGTGCGCAGCCACCGCAAAGGCCAGACGGACATACATCCCGCTGCTATATCGCTTGACCGGCGTGTCGAGAAACTTGCCGATCTCAGAGAACTCCACGATTTCATCGAACTTTCTTTTGATCTCAACCCTGCTCATGCCGAGGATGGCTCCATTCAGGTAGATGTTCTCCCGTCCGGTGAGTTCCGGATGGAATCCAGTACCCACCTCCAGCAAGCTGGCGACACGCCCCCGCAGCTTGATCCTTCCCGTCGTAGGTTCGGTGATGCGGCTTAGAAGCTTGAGAAACGTTGATTTCCCCGCTCCGTTCCGGCCGATGATTCCCATCATCTCACCACGCTTGATTTCCAGACTCAGATCCCTGACCGCCCAGAAGTCCTCTGTCTTCGAGTGCTTCTCACGCCCCTCGGGCCGCAGCCAGTTGAACGGGGCCCGGACAGCCTGCTCAAGGACGTGGCGCAGGCCGTCACCCTTGGCGACCTGGCGGCCGATCTTGTAACATTTTGATAGATTTTCTACCGAGATGATGGATTCACTCATGGATTCAGAGATGAAGAATATTTCAGAAAAGATGCTGGATGATGGAGAATCAGATCACATCGGCAAAGGTCCGCTCCGTGCGTCGGAAATACCAGATTCCCGAAAGGATGATCAGTCCGACGCCAATCACGGAGATTCCCAACCCCGGCCAATAAAGGTTCTGCTCGCCGAGAATCGCCCAGCGGAACCCGTCGACACTCCGACCATCGGATTGAGCGAGTAGATCAACCGCCATTGTTCAGGAACCACATTGCTGCTGAAACCGACCGGCGAGACATACAGCCCGAACTGCACGATGAAGGGAACGATGAAGCGGAAATCCCGGTAGCGCACCATCAGCGCGGAGATCCACAGTCCGGCGCCGAACGCCGTGGCGAACGCCAGCGCGACGAAAACCGGCAGCATCAAGATCGACGCCCCCGGCATGTAGCCGTAATAGATCATCATCAGCCCCATCAGAACCGCCGAGATGAGGAAATCCACGAAGCTGGTGATCACGCTGCTGATCGGCACCACCAGCCGCGGGAAATAAACCTTGGAAATCATCCCCGCGTTGGACACCAGGCTGTTGCCGCTCTCCGCGAAGGCCGTGGCGAAAAACTGCCAAGGCAGCATGCCGCAGAACACCAGGATCGGATAGGGAACCCCGCCCGACGGCATCTTCGCCAATTTGCCGAAAATGAAGGTGAGCACCAGCATCGTGAGCACCGGGCGGATCACCGCCCAAGCCACGCCAATGACCGTCTGCTTGTAGCGGACCAGAATGTCACGCCATGCGAGGAAATATAACAACTCCCGGTACCTCCAGAGGTCTCTCCAGTATTGTCGCTCGCTTTTTCCAGGTTCGATGGTGATTTCAGACATAGGATCTTGGACT
>JBEDKU010000143.1:0-2831 GCA_041172045.1 Verrucomicrobiota bacterium
GAATGGGGAGGCGCAGTCTCCCTACCCAAAGGGTCACTGGATTCGAGCTTGCGGTGAACGCGCGATTGAAAGCAGATCCTATACCACGGAGAGAGGCTGCTAGAATTTATCGCGGACGCCGCGGTTCACTCCGCCGCATCCGTCGGCCGGCTCGGCGGCGCGTTGATCGGGCGGGGCAGGGGGCCGGTGCCGGCGTCGCCGATGGCGGCCTGGGTCCGGATGGCGGCGGCGATGCCGGACGCAAGTCGCTGGCGGTAAGCGGGCTCACTGATTTGGCGGCTTTCGGCGGCGTTGCTCAGGTAGCCGCCCTCGAGAAGGAGGCAGGGGATTTCCGGATTGCGGGTGAGGCGGATTCGGCGGCGGACGAGGCCACGGTTGCCGGTTTCCTCCGGACTGACGGAGGCCATCGCTTGTTGGCAACGGGTGGCGAGGCCGTGGCTGTCGACACGCCAATAGTAGGTCTCCGGGCCGCGGATGAAGGACGGGCCGCTGTTATAATGCATGCTGACGAGGATGGCACCGCCGTGGCGGTTCGCGCGGATGACGCGCTCGTCGAGGTCGATGAAGGTGTCGTCGGAGCGCATGAGGATGACTTTGAAATCCTTGCGAAGCTCGCTGGCGATTCGTTTGGCGGTGTCGAGCGCAAGGTCCTTTTCCTTTTGGCGGGTGTGGGCGCTGGTCGCTCCGCTGTCCTTGCCGCCGTGGCCGGCGTCGATGATGACGGTCTTGAACCCCTTGGGTCCCGGGCGGTGGCCGTAAACATCCCGGCCGCTCGACGAGCCGGTGGAGGGCGCGGCGCAGGACGCGAAAAACGCGGCGGATAGAACCACCAGGGCGGATTTGAAAATCGAAGTCATGAATGAGCTAGAGCAGGCTTTTGGCGGATTGCAAACTGTCGATGTCTTCGACGGACTTGTCGTGGCGGATGGCCTTGATGCGGGGAAACCGCAACGCGAGGCCCGAGTCGTGGCGGGATGAGGCGCGGATCGCGTCGAAGGCGATTTCCAGGACGAGGTTCGGCTCCACGTGGTGCTTGCGGCGTTCCTTGCGCAGGGTATGGCACTTGAAATGGTCGGTTAGGTCCTCGATCTCGTCGTCGGTGAGCCCGGAATAGGCCTTGCCGATGACGCGCAGCATGCCGTTCGACTCGTCGCGCACAGCGAAGGTGTAGTCGGAGAGGACGTCCGAGCGCTTGCCGTGGCCTTGCTCGGCGATCACGACCACGCAGTCGAGCGTGGGCATGACGCCCTTGAGCTTGATCCAGGATTTTCCGCGCCTTCCCGGGGTGTAATGGCTGGCGGGGTCCTTGGCGATGAGGCCCTCGTGACCGTCCTGGAGCGAGCGCTTGAAAGCGGCTTCGATCTCCCCGGCGTTGTCGGCGGGATGGATTGAAATGGTCTCAAATGGCAGCGCCAGCGCCAACGACTCCAGCATGTCGCGGCGGTCGATCAGCGGCTTGGAGAGCAGGTCCTCGCCGTGGTGTGAGAGGATGTCGAAGGCGATGAAGCGCAGCGGCACCGAGCTGTCCTGGCCCTCGTCGGTGAGAAACAAATCGCCATCCGCCATCTTCCGGCCGAGGCGTTTCTGGAGATCCGCGAAGCCGAGTTTGCGGCCCTCGGCGAAGGCGATGAGCTCGCCGTCGAGGATGAAATCGCCCGCCAGCTTGCGGGCTGCGACTAACAATTCCGGGAACTCCTTGTCGAGTGGGCGCAAGTCTCGCGAAAAAAGCGCGACCTTGTCTCCCAGTTTGTGGAGCTGCGCACGGATACCGTCGTATTTCGGCTCCAGCCAGAAGGGTGGGGTAAACGGAAGTTTCTCAAACAGCGGTCGGTCATCCTCCGCGCCGCGTTCCAGCGGCGCGGCGAGCATGCACTTCACCGGCACTAACGGTCGGAGCACCGCCTCAGCGAGTCTCCCCTGGCGGGCGAGCAGGGCCGTTTCCCCGATGTCGCCGGTGAGCATGTGCGCGTGCCGGACTTCGGCGGAATCCGCTTGGAAGGCGGTGGCGATGGCGTCCTCGAGGAGGCCTTCCTTCAAGCCGATGCGAAGGTCGCCGGTGAGCAGTTTGACGATGGTTTCGCCTTCGACCGGGTGCAGGGTCGCGAGGCGGTCGGCGAGTCGCTGGATTTCGTCGAGTGAGCCCGCCGCATCCGCCAGTCCTTGGAAAAACGCAGCGAGTCCCGGCAGGTCGAGTGGTTCCGGCTTGAGGTGGATTTCCTGGAGCACGAGTCGCGCGGTGCGGGCCGAATCGTTCTGGCTGATGGAAATTTCGCGGTAGCGTTCCTCGCGCACGTTCGGCAGCGAGACCAGCGCGCGCCGGATGGTGGCGGACCCCACCTGAAGCGACGTCCGGCCCGCCTTCCGCGGCAGGGCCTCGCCGGTGAGCCAGACGGCGGCCAGGCGGAGATCCTCATCGATCTTCAGTCCTCGCAGGTAGGCAGATAGGAAATCGGTTTTCGCGACATGGCTGCTAGTCTCGCCGACGAGGCGGCAGAGGTCGCTGAAGTCCGCCAGCGCGCAAATCGCCCGGCTGTGGCGCGGGCCGTTGGAGCCGATGCGCGGGGCGGCATGGGGGATGGGGAATTCCAACTGGTCGCCGCCCATCGCGCACCACGCGTCCATGCCTTTTCCCCGCAGTTCGGCGGCGAATTCCTTGGCGTAGCCGTGCACGGTGAGGATTTTCTTCGGCCGCACGCGCTTGAGGCATTCCAGCAGGCCGGGGTGGTCGGCGTGGTCGGATAGAGGAATGACTTCATCGACCCGGTAGCGGTATTTCGACCCCGGTTGCAGCGCCCAGCCGGTGAGCATCGCGGTGCGTTTCGATTTCAAGC
>JBEDKU010000144.1:0-3892 GCA_041172045.1 Verrucomicrobiota bacterium
GTACGAGTCCGTGGGCTACAAGATGTGGTCGAACGGCGATCTGACCGGGAGGAAAAGCGGGATTCTATCAACCATGTTCGCCCTCGTGCTCACCGCGCTCTCCTTCATGCCGGCGGTGCTCGGCTTCGCCAACCTGTTGTGGACGATCGTCGGTCCGCTGCTCGCCTTGATGATGGTGGCGCTGGCGCTGAAATTCACCAAGGACGGCGAGCGCGCCTCCGCGCGGCGCTTGTTCTTCTTCACCCTGCTCTATCTGCCAATCGCGCTGCTGGTGCTGGTGCTGGCATGGAAAAACTAACCCATGAGCAGGTTGACCGCCTCCACCGAGCGCCTGGCCGAAGCGCTGAGACCGCTGGAATTCTCGCCGCCCGTGGACTGCGTTTACCGGACTCTCGATTACGCGTGGCAGCCGCACCGGCAGTATCTGGAGCGCTTCGGCGGCGGGAAAAAGCGGGTGGTGTTTCTCGGTATGAATCCCGGTCCCTTCGGCATGGCGCAGACCGGCGTGCCCTTCGGCGAGGTGGCGGCGGTGCGTGACTGGATGGGGATCGAAACGCCGGTGGAAAAGCCCGCGCGCGAGCACCCCAAGCGACCCGTCGAGGGATTCGCCTGCAAGCGTTCCGAAGTCAGCGGCCGCCGCTTGTGGGGGCTTTTTGCCGAGCGGTTTGAAAACGCCGACGCGTTTTTCAAAGATCACTTCGTCCTGAACTACTGTCCGCTGGTGTGGATGAGCGCGACCGGCGCCAATCTAACTCCCGACAAACTATCAGCCGCGGAGATGGCTCCGGTGGAGGAAGCGTGCCAAGAGCACCTCCGGGAAGTGATCGGTTTGCTGAAACCGTCCTTCCTGATCGGCGTCGGCGGCTTCGCGGAAGAACGCTTGCGCCGCGCCGCGGCGGCCTGTGGCAGCCCGGCGGTGATCGGGCGGATCCTGCATCCATCACCCGCCTCGCCCGCCGCCAACCGCGGATGGGCGGAAGCCGCCGGCCGCCAGTTGGGAGAACTCGGCGTATGGTGAGATTTTCAGACCAGGGTCGCCTGGAGCTTTTTAACCAGGAGCGCGTCCTCGCCACGCCCGCATTTCTCCAGCGACTGGGATAGGTTGTTGAGCAGACGCAGCAGGATGTTTCCGAGATCGACGGATTCACGGATCAGATTGCGCTGGGCACGGGTGAGATTGGGACTTTCCAGCAGCGTGAACTGGACGTGCAACTGCCCGTTGTCGAAGCAGTCGATGATGACGGGACATCCATCCTCGAAGATCCGGCACATGAAATGACCGGGGAAATTGACACCTTCGATCTCAAAGCCGAGCCGTCGCCCCACCAGCATGAAAATCAGGCAGAGTCCCAGCGGATTGGAACGGCCTTCCGCGATGGACCACGCGAGATCCGAGTTTCGGGGATCGTAGTAGTCGAGCTGGTTGCCGGTCAGGCGGGTTCCGTTGAAAAGAAACTTCCGGAGCTCAAGGGCGGTGCCGACGCCGGCTTCCGCAGCTTCCTCCGCCAGCAGGTCCAGCGCGTCGGACAGAGGCTGGCGCAGTGAAATTCCGTCGTGCAGGAAATCCGAGAGGGTCCGCAGCAGAGCCTCGAAGGATTCCCAATCCTCCTGCAAGGCGGCGGCCCCGCCGCTGGGGGCGATCCATTCGCCCGCCAGAATTTCGCGACGGGTGGGGCTGAGCATCGAGGAAAGCAGTTCCTGCTCCTGCTTGCTGAGCGAGCGGGGCTGCGTGGCGAGCCACTCGCTGAGGTCGCCGCCGCAGAGTGCGAAGCGCTGCGCCACCCGCTCGCGGACCACCGGGGTGTCGTCGTCGAGAAGCCGGAGCAGGGCGCTCAGTTCTTCAGGTGCGGGCGGTGACGGAGAAGCGGGCATGGGGCGCACCAGCAAAGGAAACGGACCAAAGGGATGGCAAGCCCAATACCGCGTCTCAGGGCGGGAAGGAGCCGGTTCGGCGCACGCTCATGCTGCAAACGGGGGCGTTTCAACGTTGACGAAGCCAGCCGACATCCTCTTCCTTGCAACGGAAGACAGATGCACATGGATGCTCCCTCCAAGACCATCATCGGAACGAACATGAAAACTCACAGCAAGACCATCGGTTACCTTTTATGGATCTTCGGTTTCACCGGAGCCCACCGGTTTTACTACGGCAAACCCGTCAGCGGCGCGATTTGGTTTTTCACCCTCGGCCTGCTAGGCGTCGGCTGGTTGATCGACCTGTTCCTGATTCCGTCGATGGACCGCCAAGCGGACGCCCGCTTCACCGCCGGACGCTACGACTACTCGGTGGCCTGGATTCTCCTCACCTTCCTCGGCGCTTTTGGCATCCACCGCTTCTATATGGGAAAAGTCGGCACCGGCATCCTCTGGCTGCTCACCGGCGGCCTGTTCCTCGTCGGTTGGCTCTACGACTTCTGCACGCTCAACCGACAGGTCGACGAGCTGAACCGCTAGATTTCGAGAAATCCCGACGGCGCAGGAGATGCGTCATGGATAAAATCGAGTTCCTGTCCGACGCAGCTCTTCCACCTATCTCAAATGAACAGGTAGTAAACGCCAAAGGCCAGTCCTCCCAGAAAACCGAGAAGAGAGATCACCGTGCCGACCTCGAACACCCGGTAAACGGGCAGCAGTCCCCAAAACCAGCGGAAATGACAGAACAGCCCAACGCTCGTGTAGGCGACGCCTAGCGACTTCGCGGTGCGTCCGTGAACCTCCATATCCGCATTTCCCCGACCGAACCAGACCGCCTCTTCCGTGATCCACGCATCCACCCCGAAATAGGCGACGACGAGCGGAAGCAGGATGCCCAAAACCACCAACTTCACCCGCCCCCCGGATGGAGGATACGAGAAGTCCTCGGCCTCATTCGCCGTGTGCCGGTAGGGATTCTCAAGCCATTTCATATTTGGCGGAAGTTTGGCTTATCGTCTTCCGCGGATAGAAGCGACCACCAGAGGGGTGATGATCAAAAAGGCCGTGACAAAACAGAAGGTGATATCCGCGACAAAAGTGGGGTGGGACTCGGGATTCAAATGATTGATGACCGCCGAGGCGGCGAGCACGAACCCCACGAACACATGGAACGGCCCAAGTAAAACGACCAATCCTTGATAGAACACCGGACGAAGGCAGGCCAGCGCTGATCCAATGCCGATGCATCCGAACGCGGCGGATGCCATCCGCAACCAGTAGTCGAGCAGTGGATGATAGTCGATCCGGCCCGCGCCCATCAGGTAAAGCTGGTCGGAGGCGGAATCCCAGGTCGAGAAGGTGAAAATAAACGAAATGCCCCACCCGATGCTGCTGAGGAGAAGCCCGAGCCTGAGCATCCTCAACCAGCCTTTCTCCGTGGGGATCATCGTGTGTTGTTGGGTGCTCAAAGGATGATTCTTAAAAATTCCGCCGATTAAGTTAGGCCCGCCGGACGCTCGGCACCCGAAAAGTGGATTTCGATCAGTCGTTTCCCCGGAGATCCTCATCTTCAGGATAGAACGTCTTCCGCAAGCTGCTGGAAGCCGCCAGGATCCGCCGGGTTTCCTCAGGATCGAGCCGGTGCTTCCAGGATTCGGCCACCTCGCCGTGGTTCCGCGCGCGGAACGAGGGATCGGTGACTTCTTTTTCAGCCGGTTTCTGGGAGCGGGCAATGCCCTCCCGGATCTCACTGGAAAAAGGAATTCCCAGTTTTTCGCAGATACCCTGGAACTCCTCTTGCGGCCGCGAGAGCAGGTCTTCGTGCCGGACAAACACCCAGTCCGGATACTCCTCCTGATAAAAATGGATCACGCGATGGAACAATTCCCAGAGCAGGATCCCCTGCGAGATGATGTCGGAGGGCTCCTTGCTCATGGCCTTGATCGCCTCCAGCCGGTCCGGGAAAAATCGCTCCACC
>JBEDKU010000145.1:0-8723 GCA_041172045.1 Verrucomicrobiota bacterium
CACCTACACCCTGTTGAACGGATCGGTCAACCTGGCCGGTCTCCAAAACGTTGGGATCGGGAACGCCTACGAACGCGGCGATGGCAAGCTCGCCTACTTCCAGAGCGGCAGCCTTCAGGTCGTCGTCATTCCGGAGCCCTCCGCCGCCCTGCTCGGTGGTCTGGGAATGCTCGCCCTTCTGCGCCGCCGCCGGGACCAGTCCACCCGCTGACATCCTGCGCTTTTCCCGCTCAACGCAACCGCATCCCAACCCAGTAAAAATCCATGAAACTGACTCAATCCAATCGTTTTTCCTTCCTGCTCGCCGCCAGCGGCCTGCTCTTCACCGGCGCGCTCTACGCCCAGACCGTGGAGATCGACCCCGTCGGAGCAATTCCCGGCACGCACACCCAGGTCAAGGCTTGGGAATTCAACACCAATGGCGACCCGGAAGGCTGGACCGGAAACGGCTACGGCAGTGTCTTGGCCCCGCTCACCGTCGCGGGTGGAGTCATCAGCGGAGACACCACCAATACCGACCCACAGTTCGGCAGTAACTTCGCGGCAATCCCTCTCGGCTACGGGACCATCGTCGAATATGCCCTCAAGATCGGTCCACTTTCGGCCGCCACGGCCGGCGGGTCCTTTTTCTGGGGGGATTTCAGCGGCGGAATTTCAGGTCTCCGGGTGAAAGCAGTCACCATCCCCGAAGACAACGCACTGCATGTCGTCCGGGTCACTTTCCCAGGTGGCGTGAAAAATCTCACCTCTCTCCGCCTCGACCCAACATCGACCACCGGCAAGACCGTTTCCTTCGACTACGTCCGGGTCTATCACTATCAGCCCGTGTCGTTCACCAGCGTCACCCTCACCGCCAATGACGCTTCCGGCACCACCTCGATGAACTCCGCCGGCGGTTGGGACAGCCTCGCGGCTCCCACTACCGAGAGCAACTATTTCACCGGAGCCTTCCAACTCCGCACCCAAGCCGGCGCGGGCTACCTTCCGTTTGGCGGTTCAGCCCTATCAATCGATACGGGCGGCAGCATGCTGTTGAAGGCAAGTGGCGGCAATCTGATCCGCCAGCTGACCTTGGCAGGCGGATCCGTTCTGCACGGTGACACGGGCGTCGCTGCTCCTAACAATATTGCCAAGCTCTTCGTGCCCGACGGCATTTCCGTCACCGCCGCATCCACTTTGGATACCGTGGCTCCCACCCGGACCATCGAAGTCACCGGCAGTCTCAACGGCAGCGGTAGTCTCGCGGTGAAGGGCCTTGTTCCCGGTGCTGCCCAAGTCCCGGGGCAGGTCGTCCTCAAATCGGATAGCACCAGTTACACGGGTGCGCTGACCGTTGACTCCAACGCCTTGCTTGACCTTGATCACGACAACGCGGTCGCTGGAGCCAGCGTCATCGTTAACGCCAACGGACAAGTTCGCCGGACTGGCGCGGACGCCGAGGGAACCACCACCGCCGCCTCATGGGCAATCACGGGGCGCGGACCACTGCTTGGCACCGATAACACTCGCGGCGCGATTTATTTCAACAAGGAGTCCTTGATTGGGACCTTGGCCGGACCGATCGCGGTCAGCGGTGCCCAGGCTCGCATCGGCATGTATTCCGGAGGTGGCAATTTGACGCTTGGAGGAAGCATCACTGGCACAGGAACTCTCGAACTTTGGGGCGGTGGTGGAGCGGAAAGCAATATTCAGCGTTTCATCCTCAATGGCACTTCCACCCTTGATGGCCAAACCGACCTCTTTGCCGATTTCGGCTCTCAAAGCCACCTGCGTTTGGGTGGGGACGATCGTCTCGCGACCAACCGAAGGCTTCGATTGGTCGCCAATTGGGGCGGCTCCGCGGAGGGTGCCGGCGCGTTCTTCGATCTCAACGGTTTCGATCAAACCCTTTCGAACCTCCAGCTCGATGGCACCAAGCGCAAAACCATCCAAGACACCACGGCGAGCGGCACCAGCGTCCTGACGCTTTCGGCTGCCAACAACGCGTTCGATACCAACGGAGGTAATGTCTATATCAACGGCATCACCATCAGCCACACCGGCGCAAACGCCGACAGCGGTGTCCAGATCGACAACGCAAGTGTCGTCACCCTCACCAATGCGACCTGGAACGCGCCGTTCTACACCTCCCTCGGCAACTCCGGGGCCGGCACTCTGGTCTTGAACAACTCCACCTTCTCCTTCGGCGGCGAGTTGCTCATGGCCCGCAGCAATAACAACGGCACCTTGACCGTGGACGCCACCTCGCTGGCAACCACGCCGAATTACTTCCGCATCGGTGATTCCGCCTCCGGCGTGGCCACCGTCAACCTTAACGGAGGGACCCTTGCCTCCAGAGGATTCCGCAACGGCAATGCCGGCACCAGCATCATGAACCTCGATGGCGGCACCCTGCGAGCCACCGCCGGCAATCCGGTGGATTGGATCGAAGCTGACGTCACCGTCAACCTGCTCGATGGTGGCATTAAGCTGGATTCTGGCATTCACAAGGTCTTTGCAGGCGCGCCCATCCTCGAAGACGCCGGATCGACCGGCGGCGGCATCACCAAGATCGGATCGGGAAATGTCACCCTCGCCGGCGCGAGCACCTACACCGGACCGACTTCGGTCCAAGTCGGCAACCTCCTCATCGACGGCGACCACTCAGCCGCCACCGGAGCCATCAGCGTTGATGCCGATGCCGGTCTCGGCGGCGGCGGCACCATCAACGGTGCCACTTACTCTGACGGAGCCAAATTCCCCTGGACCGTCGCCGATTGGACCGCCACACCGAACTTGGATGCCGGGGCAGTCACCATCGCTGGCACGCTCACTGTCGTGGTCGATGATGTCGTTCCGTTAGCCAGTTTCACCGAAGCCAACGCCTCCTTCACCATCCTGAGCGCGAGCGCGCTGACCGTCACCAATCCCGCCGGACTTTCCGTGGATGCCACCGCCTTCACCAGCGGTGCCGGCACCTGGTCCGTGCAAAAGGATGGCAACACCCTGAAGCTCGTTTACACGGTCGCCGCGGCAGGTGGTTACAACGCATGGGCGGACGCCAACGCTTCCGGTCAGTCCGCCGATCTCGATCATGACAAGGACGGCGTTTCCAATGGCGTGGAATACTTCATGGGCCAGACCGGCTCCACCTTCACTCCCAATCCGGGCGTGATCGCTAACAAAGTAACCTGGCCGAAAGACCCTGCCTTCAGCGGGACCTTCAAGGTCCAGGTCTCCGACACCCTCGCCGTTGGCAGTTGGACCGACATCGTTCCGCCGAACGCCAGCATCGATGAGTCGAACCCGAACCAAGTGGTCTTCACCCTGCCCACCGGCGCGCCGAAGAAGTTCGCCCGTCTCAACGTGACAGTGACTCCCTGATACCACTCCGGCTTCCAACGCTCTTCACGAACGGCGGAGCTTCATTCCAACAGGAGAACCTGATTCTTCAAGTGCGCCGGGTCCATTGGCTCGGCGCACTTTTTGATATTCGATGATGAAAATCCCAGCCGCCATTCTCTGTCTGCTTCTCCCCGTGCCATGGCTGCACGCGGCCGGGATTGAACGGATTGCCGTCACCGACACTCAAATCACCCTCCATCCCGAAGCCGGCACGACGGGGAATCTGAAGGTCGTCGCGATCGAGCCCTACGACATCTATCAATCCAGCCGCGGCTGGCAGCTTGGCTCTACCAACAACGGCGGCGCGGTGGATTTCAACCGCGAGGGCTCCGCGCTCTTCACCTTCACCCCGCCTGCGGGCTCCTTCGACCCGCAGTTCGCCAACACTTCGGACCTGATCGAAGCCGCCAAAGCCAGCCACCTCGCCATCCGCGTGAAGGTGGACAACTTCACCGGCACCATTCCCGCCCGCGCCTTCGTCACTGGTGATGGCAGCGCGTCGGCCGCATTTGATATCATCGCCGACGGCACCTGGCGGATCGCCCGGCTGGATCTTGCCACCGTCGCCGGCACCACCGCCTGGACCGGCCAACGCACGCTGCGGCTCGATTTCCCCGATGATACGGCCATTGCCGGCTATGAAAACGCGCAAATCTCCATCGACTGGATCGCCGTCACCAACAAGTCCGCCTTTTCCGATCCGCTCACCTGGGGACGCTGGGACAAGTTCTGGGACCTCGGCTATCAGCCCGCCGCCACCACCGCGGACGCGTCCTCGCCCATCACCATCGGCCGCTACGACGGCGCGGTGGACCGCTACTACCAGAAATTCCATCTCGTCGGTGGTTTCACGCCGGTCGGAAACCCGCACTGGGTGGATGACTTCTCCGGCCTGTCCTACAAGACCGTCACCGACCACGGCTTCGCCCCCGCCGGACCCGGCGTGGGAACGGGATCAATCGCCGATGGCGTCTACCGGATGAGCTACGTGAATGGCTCGCCGTTTGATCCCCAGCTTGTCACTGCGAACCAGGAAATCAGCGGCACCCAGACGCGCTACCTTCATGCCCGCGTCCGAATGACCGGCTACACGGGGCTGGCCACCACGCTTTCCGCCGCGATGTACAGCACCGCCAGCGGCGTGGCGGCCACCACCGCGACTTTTAATCCCAAGGGCGGCTGGCAGATCCTCCACTTCGACATGGCCGCGGATGCCGATTGGGGCGGCAACGAAAACGTCCGCCTCGACATCCCTAACAATTCCGGAATCGCCGCCACCGATTTCCTCAACGCCACGCTCGAAGTCGACTGGATCGCCGCCGCCAGCGATCCCGCTTATGACGGCACCGGCCGGCTCGGCGGCTACGAGCTCAAATACGATTTCGAAATCGACCGACTGCAGGCCGCCATCGTTCCGCTCAAGGGCCGGCAGGGGGTGGACTCCTTTTCACCCGTCGATTTCGCCACGCTGGGCACCGATGTCGGCAAGCTCAACGTCACCTTGAACAACCTCGTTCAAAACATCGCCAGCCCGCGGGTCCGCTGGAAACAGGACGGCCTGACCTTCGGCATCAATCCGGACCGCGTCAACTCGACCCTCAACCAGATCGCCACCCTCGGCGACATGGGCATCAACACCTACTGCACGATGCTCAACCAGGGAAACGCCACCCTTGCCAACGACCCTAACTGGCCCTTCATCAACATCCGTTCCAGCGATTTATCTCCTAACAATCTCTACGCCTTCAACACCGGCGACGCCTACGGCCTGCGCTACACCCGCGCGGTGATGGAGTATGTGGCCCACCGCATGAGCCAGGCCGGTGCCACCCCGGCGAATCACTGGATTTACGGCAATGAGGTGGACGTGCATTGGTCGTGGCACAACCTCGGACTCATTTCCGCCGGCGCTTTCCGCGACTACTTCGCCGTCGAGTTCCGTCAGGCCGCGCTGGTGCTAGCCAAGTATCATCCCGAGTTCCGCGTCCTGCTTTCCCACACCCACCACTGGCTCAGCCAGGGCGGAAACGCCAGCCAGGGCATGCCGTCCAAGGTGCTCATCGACGAGCTGAACCTGAAATGGAAAGCGGAAGGAAACTTCGCCTGGGAGGTCGCCGCGCATCCCTATCCGCAGAGTTTGTTCAATCCCGCGTTCTGGAACGACACCGAGGCCACCCTCGACTTCAACACCACCAAGATCACCTTCAAGAACTACGAAGTCCTGCCGGAATATTTCCAGCGCGACGTACTCCTCTTCAACGGCAAACAACGCGAAATCTCGCTCACCGAGCAGGGATTCCACACTCCCAGCGCCGGTGCCAACCAAGCCCTGCAGGCCGCCGCCTACGCCTATCACTGGCACCGCTTCAAGCGCATCCCCGGCATCAAGGCGGACATCCTCCACCGCTTCGCCGACAACTCCGCCGAGGGCGGGCTGTTGCTTGGAATCGTTGATCTGACGAGCGCTCCGAAGCAAAGCTACAACGCCTTCGCCGCCGCCGACACGCCGGGCTGGCGGACCACCTTCGACACCTATCTCCCGCAGCTTCCCTTCAGCTCGTGGGACGATCTCTCCAGCGTGCCGGCGTGGACCGTGCTCGATCTGCCCTTCGACGAATGGGGATATGCCCAGGGCTGGCAGTCGCTGAACAACGTCGCCGGCTTCTCCGCTAACGCCGCCGGAAACCTCGTCGGCACCGCCAGCGGCAGCGATCCGCAGATCGGCAATAACAACTTCTTCGCCCTCGAACGTGATTCCGAGCGGTTCCTCATCCGTATGAAAACGGACACCGGATCACGCGGCGAAATTTATTGGGGAACCCAGACCGCCAACAACTATCAGTCGGTCCGCAAGTTCTCTTGGGACACCACCGCCGACAACCAGTTCCACCTCTACGACGTCGATACCCTCGACCACGCGGATTGGAACGGACAGCTCATCCGCCGCTTCCGCTTCGATCCCACCAACGTCGGCAGCGGTTCGTTTGAAATCGACTACATCCTCTCCGGTAAACGCGGCGACTTCGATGGTGACGGCATTTCCGACGCGGACGAAGGCATCGCGACCCAGCGCGATTCCGATGGCGACCAGGTCCCGGACTTCGCCGACCGCGATCCAGTGCTACAAATTGATCCTTACGCGAACTGGCTGTCAGCCTATCCTACCATCGAAGGCGTCGACCGCGCGGCCGATGCGGACCCTGACAAGGACGGAGTGCAAAATGGCATCGAGTTCCTCGTGGGCACCGCTCCCGACGATTCTGCCAGCCGCTTGCTCCCACTCGTTTCCCGCAACGTGGGCGGTGATCTTGTCGTGACATTCATCCGGAGTGACGTGGCGAAAGCCTACGCCGTTTCCGTCCAACACAGCCCGAACCTCCAGGCCCCGTGGTCCGCAATCACCGTGCCCGTAAATGACACCGTGGGACCGCCGGTGACTGTCGTCGGGAGTGGCGGCGCACCGGATGCCATCACAGTGATCGTGCCCGCCGCTGCCGCGACCTCGAAATTCGCAAGGGTGAGGATCGAAATCCCCTAGGAAAATCATCCCCAGGGGTGATTGCGGGGGCTGCAACTTGCGCCTATTTTAACGGGTCGAAAGGCAAAAACCCATCGCCGAAATGCGAAAAACCCACCTGATCGTCCTATGCCTCGCGGTGCCCGTCATTTTGGGCGTGGCATTTTTCGTGGCGATGGCTTGTCCCCTTACGCCGCTGGCGACGCTCACCGATCCGACGACTCCGGCCAGCCGGGCGTTTTACAAGGTGGAGGTCACGATTCCTTGAACCCCGGCACTCACTATCACCCATTACGAGGATGCTGCGTATCATTTCAATTCTACTTCTTCTCGGACTTTCCGTGATTGACGCGACAGCGCAAATCATGGCGCTGCCAGGCGGGATCTCGAGCACCGCCATCCACCAAGGTGGCTTTGAAACTCCGGCCTTGCCCGCTTCGCCCGGCCATCAATACCGGCCAACCGGATCGGCGTGGACCTTCACGAATGGCGCCGGGCTCTCGCGGAACTCAAGCGGCTTCACCACCGCGAATCCTCCGGCCCCCGAGGGAAATCAAGTGCTCTTCCTTCAGGACGTGGACGCCACCGTCACCCAGTCGATTGCCTTCGGTCCTGGGAAATTCCGTCTGGTGCTCGCCGTCGCCCAGCGGGGTAATTCCAACAATGGTGGCCAAACCCTCGAAGTCTCCGTGGATGGCCGCGTGCTCGGTCGCTTCATTCCGCCGAATTCCAGCTACCTCGACGTGGCCACCACCACCATCGAGGTCGCTGCCGGCAGCCACACCGTGCAACTCCGCGGCATCAATTCGCTCGGCGGCGACAACACGGCGTTGATCGACAATCTCCGCCTGGAGCAAATCACCGCTCCCATGCCATGGTCGTCGCCGGCCACCTGGGCCGGCGGCGTGGTCCCCACGGCGGGCAGCAATGTGATGATTCCGATGGACGCCGCCGTCCGGCTCGACACCACCACCACCACGGTTGGCGAGGTGATGGTGGAGGGTTATCTCGCAGTGGACCGGCAGGACATCGCGCTCACCGCCCACTCGGTGATGGTGATGGGACAGAAAGCGCATTTCGAGTGTGGCACCGAAGACTCGCCGTTTCTTGAGAAATTCACCCTGACGCTCACCGAGTCGCCCGGAGCCGCATCCAGCATGGGCAAGAAGTTTCTCGGAGCCATGGACGGCGGCGTGATCGAAATCCACGGCCGCGACCGCACGGACTGGACGCAGCTCGGAGCCACCGCCGTGAAGAACGCCACCAGCATCACGCTGAAGGAACCGGTCGATTGGCAGGCCGGCGAGGAAATCGTCATCGCCTCCACCGACTTCGACGCCCATCAGGCGGAAACCCGCGTGATTTCCTCGGTCGCGCCGGACGGCCTGACGGTGAACTTCACCACGCCACTCACCTACATGCATTGGGGCACGCTCCAGAACTACAACGACGGCACGGATCTCCACGTCCTCGACGAGCGCGCCGAGGTGGGACTTCTAACGCGCAATGTGAAGATCCAGGGCGACGCACTATCCGAATCATCGGGCTTCGGCGGTCATGTGATGATCATGAAAATGGCCTGCTGCCTGACCACCGGCGTGGCGCGCATTTCCGGCACGGAGTTCTTCCGGATGGGCCAGAAGAGCCTGATCGGTCGCTATCCGTTCCACTGGCACCACTGCGGCGATGTCACGGGCCAATACCTCCGTGGCTGCGGCATCCACCGTTCTTTCAACCGGGTGGTCACCGTACACAACACCGACCAGTCCGTGGTCGAGGACAACGTCGGCTACGATCACGTCGGCCACGGCTACTTCCTCGA
>JBEDKU010000146.1:0-2795 GCA_041172045.1 Verrucomicrobiota bacterium
CCCTCATCGAGTTGATGATCGGGCTCATGATCGGAATCGCGACCGGGACCATGGTCCTGGCCCTGTGCAACCAGCAGCTCGCCTTCCTGAAACTTTACAAGGCGCAGAATTTCCTCACCGACGAGGCTCCCGTCATCAGCATGTATGCGAGCCGGTTGATCGGAAAGGCCGACCGCTTCCGCCTTCATGATTCCGTCGCGGACGCGCTGGCGGGAAGCAATCCCCGACTGGGTGCCTCGCCGGTCGTGGTGCTGAACTTCCGCCAGCCGGACGGGTCGCAACGGGCCACGATCCTGTCGTGGGAAGACCTGGGCAGCGGTCCGGCGCTCAATTATTATGTGGTGCCGGTGACCGGGGTGCTCGGCGCCCCGCAGTGGGCGGTTTACAAAGCCCCTCCACTTCCCAACACCTGCAAGGTTACTTTTTCCATGAACCAGGGCATCCTCCAGATGACGCTCACCGGCCCGAAAAGCGAGCAAATCACTTACTCCGGAACCATGCAGCAATGAAAACTTCACCCTCCAGACGCTGGAAAGCCGGCTATATCTCGACGCTGTTGGTCCTCTCCACGGGGAGCGTCCTCTCGCTTTTGATGGTCTATACCTACAAGCGGGCGATGAACGCCCATGCGACCCAGTCCCAGGTGCAGTTGCGGGTGGATTATAGCGAAAAAGAAGAGGCGATCCTGCGCTCCATCGTCGCCATCACCCCGAACCGGGCGATCCGTGCGATGCAGGCCGGGTCCAACGCGAGCACCACTGTCAGCAATCCGTTGCGCTGGGAAAACATCTTCACCGAAGCCTTGGTGCTGGCCAATGCGAGGACGTCCATTTCCACCCAGGTGGCGGCTTCTCTCGGCGTCGCGAATCTCCGGCTCTCGAACACCGGGGACTCCGGATTGACCGATGCCAGCAGGATTTTCACCGCCATCCCTGCGGAAACGGGATTTGTCTCCGCCGGCATCAACCGCAGCCTTGGAACCGCCTATCCGCCGCCGCTCCGGTCGGCGAACAGCACCACTTCGACCCGCGACGCGCTCTATCCGATCATCACGACCGGCAAGGTCTATGACTCGCTGGCCCAGACCGCCTTGGACCATGTGAAGTTGAACGGCGACGGCACCACCAAATACGGACTGCCCGTCGCCACCTATCCGGGGTTCAACCGGCTCAAGTATCCGGACATCAATTTCGGCTATGCCAAACCCGGCGAGCCATTCGTTGCGAAACGGAACTGGTGGGCCTTCTCGATGGACGTCGCCGACCACGACGACGACATCACCCGGATCGCACGTTCCAGGCGGAACTTCGTGCTCTCGATTTATGAAATCCCTTCGCAGCTTGCCATCTCCGCGTCCTCCTTCATGTCGCTCGGAGAGTTCGCCTCGGGCAGCGCCTGGCAGAACGTCACCATCGCGGGCGGGATCTTCGCCGGAAAAGCCGAGGTGCTCGGGAACACGTCGATCAACGCGCTCTCCAGCCGCCGCGGCATGACCCTGTCGACCGGCACCACCATCGGCGGACAGAGCTTTGCGAACAATCCCTTCGCGCCCGGAGTGCGCGAGGCCTATCAAGTCACGTCCGGCGAGTTTTTCCCGGTGTCGCAGGCTTCCGAGAGCGGCCGCGCCGCGTTTGTTCCGATCAATCGCGGCGCCGCGTTTTTCGATCGTTTCGATGCCGCCGAAAACGATCCCTACGATTCGTCGGGAGCGCGGAATCACACCGCGTCCAACGTTCTATCCAGCACCTCCTGGAACAATTACTCCATCGGCGCCCAGCAGTGCGCCATGCGGCTGAATGTCACCGCGGTGAAGAGCGCCACCAACAATACTCCGACGTTGTTGAGTTTTGAGTATTACCTGTCCAGCGGCAGCCGGGCGACGGAGAAAATTCCCTTGGATACGAGCCAGTGGCTGACGACCCTGCCTCCCGGCTACAGTCAAAATCAAGTGGCCACCGAAAACCAAAGTTATACGTTTTCGTCAACCACCCCGGTGGACGTGGCCTATGGTGTTGCCGGCGGATATGCATTCATCCAAGGAGTCACCGGGACGATCACGTTCAACAACGCCACCTTCGGAGACCCGAAGGTGGGTACTCAAAAATTCGGCTACTGGCGGCCGCGGGCACCCTTTGACCTCAAAATCGCCAACGGCCAAAAGTGCGTCGCGGTGTATCCGGATCGGATTCCGTCGTTCCTCACCATGATCGGCGCGGCTGGTCCGACGGTGAACAACTCGCTGGTCGTCAACGTGGACTATTCGACGACCGGTTTGAACGACAAGTTGAAATACAAGCCCAACATCCCCTGCACGGCAAACGACTATGGCGTGATTCTCAAGGAGTGCGCCAACTTCGCTTCCTATACCAAGGGTTTTTCCCTCGTCACCAACCTGAGGCTCTACATCGGTGATGATTTCAATGTGGTCCCGGGCACGCCGCCTTCGGGTTATACACCTACCGGGACATACTATCCGCCGTGTTCGCTGTTCGCCCCTGAAAAGCGGTATGGTGTTGATGTGGATCCGTTCTCCGTGATCCTGGGCGGACAGATCGGTTCGCTTGCCAAGTCGGACAAGATCAACGCCTCCGACGCCGAGCCCACGGCGATCCGGCCTCTCGATTCGAAAAACATGAGCGGAACGGCGATGGCGGCCAGCAACATCACGGTCAATCTCCGGCCCATCGTTCACCCGGCCGATCTGCCACCGATCACCATGATGAACTGGCTGGTCGTGCTGGAAGAACGGCGTAAGGAATTCGTGAACTACTGAGATTCACTCCTCGACGTAGAGG
>JBEDKU010000147.1:0-2568 GCA_041172045.1 Verrucomicrobiota bacterium
TGATCGCCGAGCCATCGACGCCCTCGGCCACCTTGGCGCGCATGGCGTAGGTGGAGGTGACAAACTGCTGGCGCGGCGAAATCTCGTTGTCCACCGCCGCAGTGCCATCGTCGATGGTCACCCCGAGGTAGCGGGTCACGCCGCCGAAGGCATCACTGATTTTCATGGTTGGCAGACCCTTGGCGGTCTCGCTGTAACCCAGCGGAGTGCCCGCCGTGGCGGTGCCAGTCCCGATGAGCACACTGAACTCGCCCTCGGCGATGGTCACCACCTGCTGCTCGGAATAGAGCAAGTTGGCTGTCAGTGAATTGGAAGCATGGTCCCAGATGCGGAAGGTGACGGTGCGGTTGACCGGTGTGCCGGAACCCATCAAGTCGCCCGTCGCCGTCAGCGCACGGCCTTGGAAGCTGATGGCATCCGGCACGGCCGTGGCCGCATGGGAACTCTGGAACAAGCAGAGCGCGGCGAGGAGGGTGGCGATTCGTTTCATGGTGGTTGGAGAGTCAGAAGTCAGAAGTCAGAAGTCAGGAGTCAGGAGTCAGGAGTCAGGAGTCAGGAGTCAGAGGACAGAGATCTGCGAGCTGGGCTGGGGCGATTCATTGCGGAAACGCAAACATGAACATCCATTCCCCTTTGCGCTCCTCTGCGGCCTTTGCGTCTCTGCGGTAAATCTTCATTTCAGTTTTTCAGCTTTTCAGTTTTCAGCATTTACTGCGTCAGCACGCCGATTTCGGAGACGCGGCGGAGGGTGAAGGTGCCGGTGACGGTGACGCTGTCCTTGCGCAGGCCGGTGAGGACTTCGGTGTAGTCGCCGGCGATGACACTGGCCCCATAGCCAGTGGCCGGAACTCCCTCCGGGGCAGTGGCAGAGATGGCGAATGTGACGGCACGGCCGAGGTCGTAACTTTCCTGGCCGGAAACGAGCGCGGTGGTGCCGCTCTTGTTGTCGTGATCCGGGTGGTATTGGTGGACGAAGGGGCTGGTGGGATCGTTGAAGGGGGTGGAGATCGTGCAATTCATGCTGCCGCCCAGCGCCATGGTCCCGCTATCGAGCACCCGGTCGAGCGGCAGGTGCGCCGCGACGATGCGCCGGGCGCTGGCTTTGTCCGCCACGCTGAGCGCGCTTTCCGCAGTGCAGATTCCCGGCTGCGGGGATTCTCCGGCGAGCTGGCCGAGATAGACTTGGGAAAGCACCCGCGCGTTTCCCGCATCATCGACATGGACGATGTAGCGCAGATTGTAAGATTGGGCGGTGGCGGTGCCGGTGTAGCCCGCGGTTTTGCTTTCAACCCCGCCGACGACGGCATCGCCCAACCAAAGTCCGGCGAGCGAGGCCTTGCGGGCGGTGACCGGCAGCAGGATGTCGTAGAGATTGCTGCTGGCGGTGAAACGCAGCAGGGAGGCGTAGAAGGCATTGCTGCCACCCGTCATGCCCGTGCGGTCAATGCCGAACGTGAGTTCCACCGCCGCATTCGGCCCCACCACTTCGGTGAAGGCTGCGGAAACGGCCGTCTCCGTCCAGCTGGCGGTGGCGGCATTGAAGACCCGGCGAGTGACCGGAACAGCGGCGGTGACGCCCTCCTGGCCGGACGGCGCATTGGAGGAGGCCACCGGTGCGATGGTCACCGTGCTGACCGCAGCACTGCGGTTGAGCAGGCGCACCGTCACCGTCGAGCCGGTGCGGCCGAAGTCGATCCCCGAGCCGTTGCTCAGGCTGATCTCCACGGGCGCGTAGAAATTGCCGACGACTTCCGAATCGAACCAGTAGGCCTGGTTTCGATCCAGTTTCTCGGAAGAGGTGGAGAAGATCTGCAGCGGATTGCCGGGCCCCAGATCACCGCCGACGTATTTGTAGATCTTCACGTTCGCGGCGATGGCTGCCGGAAAGGTGGCGAAGTAGGAGGCCATCGTCGGGTAGAGACCGCCGCTGAACCTGCTGGGAAAGCCCATCAGGTTCGCGCCATTGCGCACCCAGGTGGCACTGGGCGGCATGACCTTCTGCGGGATGGTCACGCTATAACTGCTGGAGGAGGCACCGCTGCATTTCACCAGATAAGCGGTCTGCCCGATGAACTGGCCCAGCGAGTTCGCCGAACCACCGCGCACCCAGGTGCTCCATTCCGCCGTGCCCGCGGAGGGAATCAGCGGTGACGTGGTGAACTGGACCTGCGTGGGATTCGGGTTCCAGCGCCAGACTTCCAGCACCTCGGGGTTGGCGGCGAAGAGCGTTTCCAGCGTGGCATGACTCGCATCCCCGTGCAGGTAGATGGAGTTCCACCCGCCCTTGAGCGTGTAGGTCGTGCTCTGCCACTGCGCCCTGGCTGCGCCAGCGAAGAGCAGGCAGCCAAGAGCCATGAGATACAGCGCGCGCAGGGTGCGGGCCGGGGCTGCGGATGAATGGAACGGGTTCATGAGAATGGGAGGGGTTCGGAAAAATCCGCGCTCTGCTACCTGACAGAAAGACGGTAGAATTCCGAAGTGTCGGAACGCGGCACGGTGAACGCGGAGACGATCCCGACCCCGCCGGCCTGATAGCCGTTGGAGTCCGTGCCGGGAGCACCTACGGAA
>JBEDKU010000148.1:0-11138 GCA_041172045.1 Verrucomicrobiota bacterium
ATGTAGGGTTGGAGCAGCGACGGCGGCAGGTTCGTTTGATGATCGATCCAGCCAGCGAACCCGAGGTCCTGGACTTCCTGGATCGCGGCGATCGTCGGCCCGAACGACGCCTGCATCAGAAAGCGCGAGGCATTCACCGGGGACGGCTTGCCTGACAGGACGCCGCCGGGCCGAGCGGATCCCTGAAGACGGTCTAGCAGCGCAACGGCATCCCCGCCGAGGGTCTGGCCGTTGGATTTCACCAGCGGCTGGCCCAGCGAGCCGGAGCTGGCAGCTGAGGACCCGAGCACGTTGTTCTCCACCCAGTCCTCGACGCCGTCGTTGTCGGAATCGAGCGGCCCGACACCGGTTCGATAGAAACGCGTGGCGCCGGGGGCTGGAAATTCCTCGGAAAGCGTGAGCTGCCTGCGCCCGCCGACGATGCCGGATGCGGGCAAGCCGGTGACCATCTGCCAGCCATTGAAAGCGCCGCTGGTTTCCAGATGCCAGGCCTTGTCGGGAAGATCGGTCCAGGAAAGCACGAAGTCGTTGCCGCTGCGCCAGCCCATCAGGTCGAGGCGGGAGCCCGCGTCATCCGGATGGGTGCCCGCCTTGCTTTCCTCCAGGTTGCTCATGCCGTCACCATCGTCATCAGCGGCCGGCAGGCGGGATTTGCCACCGCTCCAGAGAACCCAGGAATCGGATAGGCCGTCAGCGTCGAGGTCGTCGATTCTCCCGTTGAAATGGAACCAGGTCGGCAGGCTGGCGGCGGAAAGCGGGTTGAAGTTCCGATCCAGCTCCACTCCGTCCGACACGCCGTCATCGTCGCTGTCCGCATCGCGCGGATTTGTTCCTGCCAGAAATTCCCGGAGGTTGGAAAGTCCGTCGAGATCGAAGTCGGGCAACGCGTCCGCGGCGCTGGCTGGGTTGAACAGGTGGGTGGTCTCCCACGCGTCGGGCATGCCGTCGCTGTCACTATCAGCCGGGCCTAACGGGCTGGACGTGATCATTGCCAAGACACCGACCTCCTTCGAGAAATCCATCCGCCCGGTCACACCGCTTTGGTTTTTCCAAACCGTGGTTCCGGAAATCAACGAAGAGTCAGCGGCGACGGCGGTGGAGTTTGAATAGGACGCGAGCGTCACCGGAGCGCCCGGATTGGAGAGATCGGCGATCTTGAAATTGAGCGTCCAGAGATTCACCGCCGGGTTCGGTTGCGTCGCGGAGAACTCCATGCGCAGCGGCAGCGAATCATCGGCCTGACCGTAACCGCTGAAGCCGAAGGCGCGGGTCCGGTCGGTGGGCGAGGCGTTCCAGTCGCTGTCCCAGAAGCCGTCGTTCGGGAATCCCTCGCGATGGAACGCCCCTTCGATGCCGCGGAAACGATGGACCAGTTTTCCCTTGGTATAACGAATCCCCATGCCGATCTGGCGGCTCCAACCGCTCTGGTTGATGTCCGCCACCGCCTCGCAGAGCATTGAGTCGTCACCTTCGATCGCTCCTAACATCGACTGCTCGTGATTCCAAAGCACGCGGAGGTTGTCGATGCGCCACAGCCACGTGCGGGTCGCGGCGTTCCAAACCGGAACCGGCGGCGGCGTGCTCGCGGCCGTTAGCGGATCCGAGCCATACGTCCGCTCGACGGAGTCGGTGAAGCCGTCGCTGTCGCTATCCACCAGAATGGGTGATGAGGGGAAAGGGGAGAAATGGATTTCATCGCCATCGGCAAGCGTGTCTCCATCCGTATCAGGATTGAGCGGCGAGGTGCTGTGTGCGGCTTCCGTGCCATCGGCGATGCCGTCGCGGTCGGTGTCGGGGTGGCGCGGATCCGTGCCGGCGGCGATTTCGGCGGCGTTGCTCATCCCGTCGGCGTCGGCGTCCGCAGTGGCATCGGAGACGGCGGGGTTGAAGCGGTTCGCGACCTCGAGCGCGTCCGGCATCCCGTCGCCGTCGGTATCCGTGCCGCTGTCGATGATCTGAAACCCGTGGATGCCGACCGGATCGTTGTCGATCGACTGCAAGGTGACCGACCGCGAGGAGCCTGTGAGATTCCGGTAGCGGACGAAATTTCCCTGCTGGATTCCCGCTTGTGTCGTCGCGGTGATTTCCTTCCAGCCCACAAACGGCGGAGCGGAGGCGGAGACGAAATAACGGTTGGTCGCGGCGTCATTGTCGAGGCGCAGCACGCCGCGGGCATTCGGATAGGTGTAGCCGACATACACGAGCAGGTCGTAGGTGGCGTAGGGAATTCCCGCCAGACTAACCGAAGCGGCGGTGTTGACCGACGCCGTGCGCTGGGTGCGGATCATGCCGTCGAGCAGGCGTTCGTCGCCGGGTCCCTTGTGGAGGCCGTCGCCGGAAAAATGATAGGACCACGAGGCGGCGGTGGTGGTGGGCTGGCCGCGATGGTTTTTCAAAGCGCCTTTTGATCCATTCAAGAACGAGCCATCCGGCATCCACTGCGGCAGCGGATCGGAAGCATTCCAGTGCGGAAAGCGGAAAAACCCGGCAGGCTCGCCCGCGCCAAGCCTGGCCGCGTCCATCCGCTCGCTCACGAACTGCAGGCTGATGGCTCCCGGGAAATTGAACGGTATCGAGGCCGCGCTGGCGGGGTTGCTGGACTGTTCCAGCTCGATGTTGTCGGGAAACGTGTCACCGTCCGTGTCGGCAAGCAGCGGGCTGGAGGTGGTTTCCGCGCCGTCTGCCAGACCGTCTCCATCGGTGTCCGCCTTCAGAGGATGGGTCCCCAGCGCCACCTCTTGTGAGTCCGTGAGCCCGTCATTGTCGCTATCCGGATCGGTGGGATTGGTGCCTGCCTGGAACTCGGCGAGATTGTTCAAGCCATCGCCATCCTGATTGGACAAGGCGTCCGCCGCAGCGGAGTCACTGAGTCCGTAGGTTTCTTCAAACCAACGCGGCATCCCGTCGCCGTCGGCATCCGCCAGGGCGTTCGGTTCGGCTTCCAGCCGGATGAAGTCCATGCCGATGTAACCGCCGGCCGCGCCGCCGGTGCGTTCGATTTGCAGGACGTTCGCCCCGGAAACAGCGGCAACCGATGACGCGGAAACGGTGAAGGTGAGCGTGCTGTTCCAAGTGATGCCATTGCGATTTCCCACCGGCTGCCCGTTGAAAGTCACCGCCACATCGTGGGTCGAAAACCCTGGAAGCGATTGATTGATCCAAGCACCGCCGCCGATGAGATCCACGGTGATCCGCAGGCGCGAGGTTGCGGCGGCCTGCGCGGCGGTCAGCGGGAAATGGATCCGCACCCGCGGATCGCCGGAGGTCACCGCGCGCTCCATGAACGCGATGTTTTCGTCCACCGCCACCACGCCGAGGGGCGACGGATAGCTGCCGGCGAGATAATAATCGTCGTCCTTCAGATTCGCCGAGCCCGGTGCGTTGTTCGGTCCGAAGCTCTCTTGGGAAAACGGCAGGAGGTCGGCGTCATCCGCACCTAACTGCCAGACAGGCGCCGCGACCGCGACACCGAGCCAATGGATGTTCAGCAAAGTGAAATTGACAAGTCCCCGGATCATTAAGTCGGAACTCATAGGTGGATTTGAAAATGTTTCAATTCATCGTTTCCGGAAAAGTAGACGCAGACCCGCCAGTCCGATCATCCAGAACGCCGACGGTTCGGGCACCGCCCGCAGGTTATCGACCAGAAACGCCCCCGAGACCTGCGCGCCGGTGAAACCCACCGCCGCCGAGTGGAGGATGCGCATCTCACTCACCGCCGCGAGGGTCGCCGCCGCGCTGGAGCCACCCACGGGAAGCAGCGCCGCCGGGCGGATGTCGAACTCCTTGGAATTCCAGCCGGAAAACGCCGTGACGGGGGACCCCGCCGTCACGAACCAGCCGCCCGGCCCGTTGAATGCCAGGCGGAAGGACAGCGAGGTGGAGCCCGAGTTTCTCAAATCCGCCATGATCGTGGAAACGCCGGCCGCCGGGTAGTTCCCGGTCCACAGCGTTCGATTGAAGACGACGAGCTTGCCACCCGGTCCGCTGCCGCCGTTGGAAGTGACCCGCAGGGCGCTGTCGCCGCCGCCGAGCGGACCGGAGTCCGGCACGGTCACCGGCGGATTCGGATTCGGGTCGCCACTGGTCCAGCCGTGGGAGCCGGAAAAATCTTCAATTTGCCCGAACACCACCGCCGCCCTCAGCGGCACAACCACACACGCGGACATCAGGATGGCTGGGAACATTGCTTTCACTTTCGCCATCGTGGCAGCGCGAATGATTTGCTCCAGCGGAAATTACCGCTGAGACTGCGCGCCCTTCCCATGAAAATCACCCGCACCCTCGCGACCTGCAAAACGCCCGATGGCGCCCAGCTCACCCTCCACGAGCACGACGGCCACCATTTCCTGAAAGTCGCCGGGCTCCAGCTGATGAGCACCACCGCCTCCTCCTCGGAAGAGCAAATGGCGGAACTTTCCTGCGCGCATCTCCCGTCGCGTCCGCGCATCCTCATCGGCGGGCTCGGCTTCGGCTTCACACTCAAGCGGGTGCTTGCCCTAACCGGCCCGGACGCCGTTGTCGATGTCGCGGAACTTTTGCCAGAGGTCGTCGCCTGGAACCGCGAATTTCTCCAGGAGGTGAATGGCAAGCTGCTCGACGACCCGCGCGTGCGCATCCACGTCGGCGATGTTTACGACCTCATCGACCGTTGTGGAAACGACCGCTACCACGCGATCCTGCTAGACGTGGACAATGGTCCGGATCCGTTCGTGCAAAAAGGCAACGAGCGGCTCTACGCGCAGAAAGGCATCACCCGCATCAAGAACGCGCTGGAGCCGGAGGGTCGGGTGATTTTCTGGTCCGCGCATCCGGACAAGTCGTTCGCACAATCGCTCAAAGGCACTTTCAAGCACGTGGAATGCATCAGTGCCAAGGCCTATCCGAAAGCGAAACGCTTCACCCACACGCTCTTCGTCGCGGACCGCGAGTGATCAAGGCTGGTGCTTGATGAGGCGGAAACGGTCGTGATACGCGCCGCCGCTGAATTTCCGGCAGCAGTCGTAACAGGCGACGGCCCGCGTGATCGGCTTTACGCGGTGGATCACGGCAAAGCAGTTGGAGCAGATGTAGGCGTGGTTCCGCTTCATCTTGCGGCGCTTGAAGGGGAGGTTGTGAAAGGGCTGCTCACCGGGGATTCCGAGGTCCGCGCACGCCGTCTGCCACTCCGGCCCGTGCGGATCGATGCGGCGGCGACCGCAGCGTTCGTAGGCGACGAGGTGGGCGAGCTCGTGTTTCAGCGTTCGCCAGAGTTCCTCGGGCTCGCACTCTTTCAGTTTCGGATTGAGCTCGATCGAGCGGTCCGGCCACCACGCGCGGCCGGCGGTCGTCTGCATCCGCGGGTTCCAGGAAACGCGGACCTTGCGGGCGAGCTCGTTGAGCGCGAGCGATTTCGACGCCTCGGCGCACCAGGCGGTTAGTCCGCCGTCATCACCGGCCGGTTTGGGTTTCGGCGCGTCGGGCGTCCTCAAAACGCGGAACCACGAGGTCCAGCGGAATTCAAGTTGCGGTGTGCCCCGACCCATTGAAAATACGGTTAACAGCTTTCCCGAATCATGGCAACACGGGCTTCGCGAAAAACCGAATTTTCCACCAAGGCTGAAGTCAGGCTGGCAGGATGATCCGTGCTCTTCTAGTTTCCCGCCGCATGATCGACTGCTTCACTCTGGTTCTTGAGACTTCCACGCCGCACGCCTCACTGGCGACCATTGAGCCGGACGGGCGGCTCGTGCAGCGCGACTTCACCAGCGACCGCAGCCACAACGCGGTTCTGTTTTCGCCGTTGAAGGAACTTCTCGACGCGAGGAAGTGCCCGGAAATCGGGCTCGTGCTGGTCGGCAGCGGGCCGGGAAGTTACAGCGGCACGCGTGTCGGAATCGCCGCGGCGCAGGGCGTCGCCATCGCGTCCGGATGTCCGGCGGTCGCGCTGCCATCGATCCTCGCGGTGCCGTCCGCGATGAACGGCGCGCGTTGTCTGGCCATCGGCGACGCGCGGCGCGGCAGTTTCTGGACTGCTAGAGTGGAGGAATCCAGCACGCCCGCGGAGCCGGAGCTTACTGATGCGGAAGGTCTCGAAACCATCGTTCGAGCGGCCGTTGCCGAAGGTATCCCGGTCTTTTCATTCGAGGATGCCGGGCGGTTTCCCCTTCCGCCGGAATTGTGCGGCAAGGTCCGACTTGAGTTCCCAAGTGCCGAACGGCTCTGGCTGGCGTGGCAGGCCAGCGGTCCGGAAGCCCGCGGACGGTGGTTGTCCCGGCCGCCGCAGCCGATCTATCTGAAACCGCCGCACATCACTCCGGCGAAGCGCTCGTGGCTGGTGACGCCTCAATCGTGACGGCGCCAGACGGTGACCAGCGAAGTGGTCCACTGGAATTTGCGCGCGGTTTCGCGGATGAGGAACGGTTCGTCCGCCTGCCGCAGCAGGGTGAAGGATGGAGTGAGCATGGATTGCAACCAGTCGAAAGTCGCTCCACTGGGCCAGTTTTCCGATGGGGTGAATTCCTCCAGCCAGGTGCATGGCGTGGCGAGGACCAGCTCGCCGCCCTGTTTCACGAGCCCAGGCAGACGATCTAGCAGGCGTCGCGGCTCGGGCAGGCGGCAGATGAGATTCGCCGCGTGGACGCGGTCGAAGGAACCGAGATCCGCGGGCAGGTTCATCGCGTCGCCTTGTTGGAATGCCAGTTTGGCGGCGTCGATTCCCGCCGGTGCGATTGCTTCGAGGCGGGTGACCACGGACGCTTCCTCGCGGCGGTCATAGGAGATCATCTCGCCGCGTCTCAGGCTTTCCGCCGCATTGATGAAGGCGTGGGAGAAATCGATGCCGAGCACGGATGCGCAATTTCTGGCCATCTCAAAAGTCGAGCGGCCCACGGCGCACCCGAGGTCGAGGCCTCGCTCCACCGCGCCCGGTGAAAAATGCGCCACCGTGCGACTGGTGAAATCCAACGCCTCACGCATCCCCGCCGGCCATGGCCGGGACGCGGGAAGAATCTCCTCCTCCTTGGCGAAGTGGAACAACAGGTATTCCGCTAGAATTTTCTCGGATTCGTAGATGGAATTCATCGGCTGAGCTGCCCCTCCACCTCGTCCGCGCGACGATAGCCGGCTTGTGCTTCCCGCAACGAGACGCTGCCGTTGTGGTCCGTGTCGTAGAATTTGACGACCTGTTTGCCGGTGTAATTGACCTTCATCGGCGTGTCCTTGAAGCGGTTGATGCCGTGGTCGATTTCTTTGGCAGTCAGCTCGCCGTCGCCATTGTCATCCCAGCGGTCGAATTTTTCGAGAAGTCCGAGCATCTGGCGTTCGGTCCGGTTTTCGGGTTTGGCGGTTCCGGGACCGCTGGTGCAGGAGGCGAGTGCGAGTATCAAAGGCGCAACCAGGAATTTCATTGTGGTTTGAAGTTGGCGTAGCAGGTGGGTCCGGGCAAGCTCGGATACACCGCATGCAAATCCGTCTCATCGTCGCCGGCAAACCCGCCCTCGCCTACGCCAAGGCCGGGGTGGAGGAGTATTTGAAACGGCTCTCGCGCACCGGCGGACACGAGCTGGTGGTGATCAAGGCCGGCAACCGTGACGAGGTTTCCGCGCGTCTGTTGGAACGCTCGCTGGGCTGCTACCGAGTCGCCCTGGACGAGCGCGGCGAGTGTCTGACGACCCGGAAATTCGCGGAAAAACTCGACGCCCTGGAGATGCGCGGCGATGTGAAGACCGTCGCCTTCCTCATCGGCGCGGCGGACGGCCACACCCCGGAGCTGCGGGAAAAGTGCGATTTGATCCTCACTCTGTCGCCCTTCACCTTGCAGCACGAGCTCGCGCTGCTGGTTCTGCTGGAGCAGCTCTATCGGGTGGCATCGCTGAAAAGCGGCTCACCCTATCATCGGGATTGAGCGGTCAACGGCGGTATTGGTTCTGCGGCATCATGCCGAGCTGGCCCTGGCCTTGTCCGGCGATCGGGGCGTTCCAAGGAATCTTGCTGGTGTCCGACACAGGTCCCACCGGCTTCGGCTCGGTGTCCGAGGCGCAGGATGAAAAACCGAAGGCGGAAACGAGGACGAGCAGGAGAATCGAGGAATTGCGCTTCATGCCCCAACATAAAAAAAGCTCCGCGGCATGCAAGCCCGCGGAGCCTTTGCGAAGAAATAAGCCTGAGCGTTCCAATTTTCAAATGGGGATCAACGCACGACCCGCGCGCCGCCGCCGCCGATTTGTTTTTCGACCTCCTTGCGGGTGGCCATCGAGGTGTCGCCGGGCGTGGTGGAGGCGAGCGCGCCGTGGGCGGCTCCGTATTCCACGGCCTTTTGCGCGTCGTTGAACTCCATGAAACCGAACTGCACACCGGAAGCGAAGCTGTCACCGCCGCCGACGCGGTCGAGGATTTCGAGGTCGGGGTATTTGCGGGATTCGTGGAATTTCCCGTCGTGCCAGAGGATCGCGGACCAGTCGTTGACGGTGGCGGTCTTCACGCCGCGCAGGGTGGTGGCGGCGACCTTGAAGTTAGGGAATTCCTTCACCGCGGTCTCGATCATCGCCTTGAAGGCGTCGAGTTCGATGGCGGAAATGTTGTGGTCCACGCCCTCGACCTCAAAGCCGAGCGAGGCGGTGAAGTCCTCCTCGTTGCCGATCATGACATCCACGTATTTCGCGATTTCCCGGTTCACTTCCTGCGCTTTCGCGAGACCGCCGATGGTTTTCCAGAGCGACGGGCGGTAGTTGAGATCGTAGGAAACGACGGTGCCGTATTTGTTGGCGGCCTTCACCGCCTCCACGGTGAGGGCGGCGGTGGTTTCGGATAGAGCCGCGTAGATGCCGCCGGTGTGGAACCAGCGCACGCCGAGTTTGCCGAAGATGTGGTCCCAATCGATGTCGCCGGGCTTGAGTTGCGAGGCGGCGGTGTTACCGCGGTCGGGATTTCCCACCGCGCCGCGCACGCCGAAGCCGCGCTCGGTGAAGTTCAGGCCGTTGCGCACGTTGCGGCCGATGCCGTCGTCCTCGCGCCACTGGATGAAATCCGTGGCCACACCGCCCTGCATGATGAAATCTTCGATCAAGTGGCCTACCTCGTTGTCCACGAACGCGGTGACGACGGCGGTCTTGTAGCCGAAACATTTCCGCAGGCCGCGCGAGGTGTTATACTCGCCGCCGCCTTCCCAGGCGGCGAAATGGCGTGCGGTGCGGATGCGGCCTTCGCCGGGATCCAGACGAAGCATGACTTCACCCATCGAGATTTGGTCGAAGGTGCATTCGGATTTAGGTTTGATGGTCAGTGACATGATTTTGTTTCTTAGGTCGTCCCGCTGATGGCGGATCCGGGGTGAGGTGCGTTTGTCGGACTGTCCGAAGACAGCCCCATCCGCAGGGCGAAATATTCAAAAGCCCGCGCCCCCCTGCTGTAAAGCGTTTGAAGTTGGAAATCCCGTGGGAACGCTGTCCGCGGGGAAATTTTCGAAATCGTCGAAATTTTTCTTGGCAACCCGGTTTTAATCCCTACTGATTGCTCCAGATTAACGAATGCACCTTTCCAAAAAAGCTGAATACGCGCTGCGCGCCACCATCCACCTCGGCATCGCGACCGAAGTCGGCCGCGGCACCATTTCCGGGTCCGAGCTCGCCGAGTCGAACCGCCTGCCGCTGAAATTCGTCGAGCGGATTCTCCAGGAACTGCGCGAAGCCGGCCTCGTCGAGACCCACCGCGGGAAGTTCGGCGGCTACTCGCTCGCCAAACCCGCATCCGAGATCGGCATCGGCCAGCTCGTCCGCCTGATGGATGGCCGCCTCGCCCCGATCTGCTGCGCCAGCGAAAACGCCTATCAGCCTTGCACCTGTCCGGACGAGGACCACTGCGGCCTGCGCATGATCATGATCGATGTCCGCAACGCCATCGCCGCCATCCTCGACCGCTACACCGTCGCCCAAGTCGTCGAAGTCACCCTGCGGAAAATGCGCCGCGACGGCATCGTCCCGCCATTTGCCACCGCGGACTCGCTCGCCGCCACCGGGGTTTCCCTGAACCGCAAAGCCGATCCCGCCGACGGATTCCTCGCCGGGCTCTCCCAACTCGCCACTCTCACCACCACTCCCGATGAACACGATCACCTCTGAACGCTCCACTCCCGACGGCCCCAAGGCCGACTGGCTCGAAGTCGTTCGCCAGAACGTGGCCAATCTCCGCTTCGGCTCGGTCCAAATCACCGTCCACGACGGCCGCGTGACCCAGGTCGAAAGCATCGAGAAAACCCGCTTCGTCGCCTCCCGCGATGACGCCGGCCCAGGCCAGAAATAACACTCCATCGGGCTCCCAGCCCGCACCCACGCTCCAAGAGACCGACCGGACCACCGGAGGAATCGAACAGCGCGAGACTCATCCCGGCGTCATCCACGCCGCGGCTCGCGCGTGATCATCCTCCGCCTCCAGTCGGTCTCTTTTTGCATGTCCAAATCTCTCACGCCCACCGCACGATCGGGGGTTCTCCAAAAAACAACTGCGAAAGCTCACCGGAACACCGGACGCGGACGCTCCGCAGACATCCATGAAAACAACACCACAATACAAACAATCGAAAATCCGCACCAAGACCCTCGGGACCCTCGCATTCCTGCCAATGCTCGCAACCGCCCAGGACAAATCCACCGAATTCGTCGAGCCCAGCGCCTTCGATAAGCTCTGGAGCCACGCCACGCTCTACAAGGATGACACGAATCCCTATCTCTCGGAATTCAAACTCCGCGGCCGCTATCAGGGACAGTATTGGGACGTCGATGCCGATGAAGGAAGCCAAAGCAACTGGGAAGACCGCCGCTCGCGCTTCGGATTCGATGCCAAGCTGCTCGACAAAAAACTCGAAGCCCGCGTCGACTTCCAGAGCAACGACGGCTTTGAAGACTTCTACGACGGCCTCGTCGATGCCTACCTCCGCTGGAAGCCAAAATCATGGCTCAGCATCACCGCGGGAAAAACCAAACCGCTGATCGCCCAGTATGACTGGCTGGAATCCACCAACACCCAGCCCACCTTCGAGCGCTCGCAGATCTTCAACCAACTCAACGTCAACCGCGCCACCGGCCTCACTGTGGAAGGAACGACCAACGAGTGGATCTGGCGCGCTGGTGTTTACTCAAACGATACGCCCAACAGCACCGTGG
>JBEDKU010000149.1:0-5900 GCA_041172045.1 Verrucomicrobiota bacterium
CAATACCGCCGCGTTGTGGAAAAAGCACCCGCTGATGGTGCCTTCGCTCAGGTTCGCCCGCCCCTCGACGGCGCGGCATTTGTTCTCCGACGGCATCGCATTTTCCACCTGCTGCCTCGTCACCGGCTTCGTCGAATACAACTTCTGCGGCTGGTTGATCGGCCGCACCGGCGGTCCGGACGCGGTCGCGCTCTACGGCGTGTTCATCTCGCTCACCGTGATGCAGCTCGGCTTCGTGGTCATGCTCAGCACGCCGACGTGGCCCGCCGTCGCGGAAGCCCTCGCCCGCGACGACCACCCGTGGGCGCGCAAGGCGGCGAAGCGTCTCTATCTGTTCGGAGCGGGCTTCGCTGTCTGTTCCGCGCTCGGCTTGTTTCTCGTCGGTCCGTGGGTTCTGCCGGTTTGGTTGGGAAAAGATTTCTCCGGCACCAGTCGTGTTCTGCTAGGTTGTTACGGGCTCTACTTCATCGCCCACGTCTGGCGTCACCTGAACCACGCCATGATGATCGGCACCGGCCAGGTCGGGAAGCTCGTGAGGATCCAGCTCATCGAATCCGCTGCGGTTGCTGTTCTCGGAGCCATCGCTCTCCACTTCGGCGGCATCCAGGCGATGCTTGCCACCATGGCGGTGGTCATCCTCGCCCTTACCGGCACCTTCCTGCCACGGCAGGTCGCGCGGGTTTTGAAAAGCTGACTCCCGGATATCTGGGAGCCTGGCGTTGAAAAAATCAAGCCTCCGGGCGGCTGATCCTGACGGCGTTGCTGCCTTTTTCGCTGCCGTCGGAAGTGATGGAGAAGATCTTGAAGGCGGTGGCGGAGCCGGGGCTGCCGAGGCCGAAGGTGCCGGTCCAGCCGTGCGGGCCGCTGGCGGGATAGGTGGTGAGGATCGTCTCGTCCTCCGCCTGATAGCTCGCGCCGACGCAGGCGCGGAGCTGGAGCGAGCTGACTGCGGGATCGGTGGATGGTGTCCACGCGAGCTCGGCCTTGCCGGTGACGGGATTGAAATTGCCGCTGAGTTTGACGGTGCCCGGAGCCGGCCCCGGTTGCGGGGTGAGGCGCGGCAGGGTGATCAGCATGGAGCTGCCTTCCGGAAATTCGCTGCGGATCCGCAGGCGGTATTGCTTGAGAACCTCGTAGATTTTCTTCTGGGTCTCGTTGCGCAGCTTACGCGCCAGACCGAGGGCGTTTTCCGCGGAGGCATGCCGAGCGTAGGCTGCCTTGAGCGCGCCGAGGTCCGTGGTGAAATCCGTGAGCGGGTAGCCGCCCATGAGCGTGATGGTGGATTCCTCAACGTCGTAGCGGGTCCAGAGATCCTGAATGCCGTCGAGCGGCGGGATCACTCGGTTGAACCCCTCGGAGATGCTGAACGCCTTGGGCAGCATGCCTTCCCAGCGACTGCCCGGCGCGAGGCTGCGGAGCTTGCCGTTGAACTGGTTGAGTCGCAGGAGCAGCGCGGCCTTGCCCCGGTTGATCTCGGAGCGGGTGCGTTCCATCTCGTTGCGGATGGAGTCCATGTCCGCCCGCCGCTCCACCAGGATGGCGCGGAGACTACCCAGGCCCGCCAGATTCAGGCCTCCGGCTAACGCGATGGGACCTGCAGCGCCAAGCGCGGCGTCGGCCCGGCTCCAGTGGGGGAGAAATTCGTCAAGGGTTGGAAGGAAAGACGAGGGACCAGCGATCGGCATAGTCGTTTTCTTACAGAATAAGGATCGGATGACAATTTAATTTAATCGGCTCGTTTGAAAGAAAGTCGGTAAAACAAAAAAATAAATCGGAAATTATAATTTTAAGTCGGATCTAAATTTTAGTAAATCGGCAAATAATTATGTTCTGACTTTTTAGCGTATGATTGAATCGGTTAAGTAAAAAACTCAATCGGATCTAGATTATAGTGAAAATATTCGACGGCTCATCGGCTTGTTTGAATACCGATGCCGACCCAAATCACCATTTTCCTCACGAAAACGGGGGGACTCAGCGGGTTTTCCGGGGGTATTCCGTGGATCTCCGTTGGCAATTCCGTTGAGCCAGCTCAGACCGGGGTGCTGGTCCGTTTGCCTTCGAACGCGCCGGCAGCCGCCCCGGCGACGAGACCCGAGCCGAATCCGAACACGTGGCCGAGAACATCGGTCTGAGGATCGTGCCCGCCACCCAGCCAGCCGAGCAGGATGATGCCGGCGAAGACCGGAGCGGTGATTCTCAGCAAAGGCTGGCGCGCGCGTTCGCGGAGGGTTTCGGCGATCCCGAAGCCCGAAAGGATTCCCAGCGCTGCGAAAACCGCCGTGGAGGCTCCGATCGAGAGGACTGGTTCCGGGTAAGTGAGCCGTGAAGTGATGATGTTTCCGATGGTGCCGCAGGCGAGGATCATCGGCCAGCCGAGCAGGGGACCCACCGACCGGGCCACCAAGGTCGCGAAAATCACTCCACCCACCAGATTTCCGATGAGGTGTCCGGCATCCTTGTGCAGGAACAGTGCGGTGAACGGCCGCCACCACTCGCCCCGGCCGATCAGACCGACGCTCGACGAGGCCGCCCTTTCCACGAGGAACCGATCCTGGTCCTGCCAATAAAACACCGCCATCAAGACCAGCACCCAGATGCCACAGATCGGCCAACCGGCGGAATGTCGCTGCCAGTCGTTGCCGGTCGGTCTGGGTTTCACGGGCAATGCCATTTCCCGGCCATAGGCATCCAACTCCCCTGAAATCCTTGGTGCCGGATGCATTTCCGCCTGCAAATTGTATTCTCCAGGTTTTTCCGCTTTGGTCACCCGGCAGGCTTCACCCATCGCGAGAATCACCAGGCCGTGATCATAAGCCTGCTCCAGGGTCGGGTAGTGTCCCACTTGGACCCAGTCTTCCGGCTCGGCCGTGGTGGCGTCATTGGCTTCGGTTTGTTGCTGTAAATCATTCATCGAGATCTCCGGGACAGTTCGGCGCTTGCCCCGGTTCCCCCGACGCACTTGCAAAGATCAACCCACAATTCCATTCGTCAATCTCCGCCTTCCGCCACGCCCAGGGCTGTTATTTTTGCTTTTTCGTGATCGACTCGGCCGGTGGCCGGGAGGGAGTTGAACCCTCGCTCGGTGGCCTTGGGATCATGTTTGGCAATTCGGGCACCAATAGGTGGAACGCTGGCCGAGCACCGCCTGGCGGATCGGCGTGCCGCAGACTCGGCAGGGTTCATCTTTCCGGTCGTAGACGAAGAGGCGCTGTTTGAAATAGCCGGGCTGGCCGTCGGAGTTGAGGAAATCCCGCAGCGTGGTGCCGCCTTCCGCGATGGCGGCGGATAGAACCTCGCGGATGGCGGCGACGAGCTTGGCGAGGCGGGGTTTCGTCAGTTTGTTAGCCGGGAGGCTGGGCCGGATGCCTGCGCGGAACAAGGCCTCGGAAGCGTAGATGTTTCCCACGCCGACGACGACCTTCGCGTCCATGATGACCAGCTTGATCGCGGCGGAGCGCTTCGCGCAGGCGGATTTGAGATGATCCACGGTGAAGCCGCCTTCCAGAGGTTCCGGACCGAGGTTTTCTAGCAATGAGTGCGCCAGCGGATCGGACTCCATCAGCCGAAGCACCAGTCCGAAGCGCCGGGGATCGTGGAAACGCAGTTGTTTGCCGTTTCCCAGGGTGATGCCGACGTGGTCGTGTTTTTTCCACTCATCCGCAGGGTCGATGACGCGCAGGCTGCCGGACATACCGAGGTGGATGAGCAGCGTGGAGCCATCGTCGATTTCCAACAGCAGATATTTCGAGCGGCGGGTGGCGGCCCGGATCACGCGCCCTTCGATTTCCAGAATGTTTTCCGAAACCGGCTGGCGCAGGTCGTGGCGGCGGATGATCACCTCCCGGATCCGCGCTCCGGTGACAAACGGTTCGATGCCGCGGCGGGTGGTTTCGACTTCGGGGAGCTCGGGCATGATTGAAAGAGGGATGTGGCGGAAAACAGCCAGCACGGGTCACTTACCGGCGTCGAGGAAGAAGGACGTGCGAAGACTTGAAATCATTCGTTCCCCCCAATCACGCCCCCCCGAAATCCGCAATGGATCGACAGGCGGTGGCGGTGACTTCCGGTGAAAGATCTCCTCCTGAACCTTCGTTTGGGGTGAAATTATCCAGACTCGGCTTGATCTGCCGCTTTCCAAACCCGCTGAATTTTGAAAATGACCGCTTCTCGATTGTCCCTGCTCCATGGAATTCTGCCGCTTTTTTGGGGTGGAATGGCGATGGCGGCACCGGACTTCGTTCATGAAGTCGCGCCGATTCTGAAAAAGCACTGTTCCGAATGTCACACCGACACCAAGAAAAAGGCCGGACTCTCCCTGAATGACGAGGCGTCGTTCCGGGAAGGATCGGAAAACGGCCCGATCATCGACGCCGCGCATCCCGAAAAAAGCCTGATCCTCGAACTGATTTCCTCCGATGACGAGGACCTCCGGATGCCGCCGAAAGGCAAGGGACTGAGTGATCCGCAGGTGGAAATCATCAAGGCCTGGGTGATCTCCGGGGCGAAATGGGAGCCGGGTTTCGCGTTCAAAAAGCCCGCTTACGAACCGCCGCTCCGCCCGCGGAATCCGGAATTGCCAGCGGCCAGCGACCACCGCACCAATCCGCTCGACCGGATCATCGACCACTACCTCGCTGAAAAAAAACTGCCCCGGCCCGTGCCGCTCGATGACACCGCGTTTTTACGGCGCGTGCACCTCGATCTCGTCGGATTGCTTCCCTCCGTGGAGACCATGCGGTCCTTCACCGCCGATCGGGCACCGGACAAGCGGGTCCGCCTGGTGGACTCCTTGCTCGCGGACAAGACCGCCTACGCCGAGCACTGGCTGACTTTCTGGAACGACATGCTTCGCAACGACTACGCCGGCACCGGCTACATCGACGGCGGCCGCAAGCAGATCAGCGGATGGCTCTATCAGGCGATTTACGACAACATGCCCTACGACGAATTCGTGCGCCAGTTGGTCGCGCCGAAGGCCGGGAACGAGGGTTTCGCCAACGGCATCAAATGGCGCGGTAACGTTTCCGCCGCGCAAATCACCCCGATGCAATACGCCCAGTCGGTCGGCCAGACCTTTCTCGGCATCAACCTCAAGTGCGCGTCCTGCCACGATTCCTTCGTCGATCGCTGGAAGCTCAGCGAGGCCTACGGCTTGGCGGCGATCTATGCGGACGAGCCGTTGGAAATGTTCCGCTGTGACAAACCGACCGGCAAGACCGCCGTGCCCGGCTGGTTGTTCCCGGAACTCGGCACGGTGGACGCCAGCCTGCCGAAGGCGGAGCGCTTGAAGCAGCTCGCGGCGCTTATCACCCATCCGGAAAACGGCCGTACTCCGCGCGCCATCACCAACCGTCTCTGGCAGCGTCTGATGGGCCGCGGCATCGTGCATCCCGTGGATGCGATGCAGTCGCCGCCGTGGAACGAGGATCTACTGGACTACCTCGCAGTCCACCTCGCGGAAAACCAGCAGGATTTGAAAAAGACGCTGCGGTTGATCTGCCTTTCGGCGGCCTATCAATCGAAGTCCGAGTCGTTCGAGGAGGCGCCTCGGGAATCCAACTACGTCTATCAAGGTCCGCGCCCCAAGCGGCTCACCGCGGAGGAGTTCACCGACGCGGTCTGGCAGATCTGCGGCACCGCGCCCGGCAAGTTCGACGCCCCGGTGAAGCGCGACGCGTCCGCCAGCCCGCAGCCGATGGTTAGGGCGGCGTTGTTGAAGTCCGACCTGCTGATGCGCACGCTCGGCCGCCCGAACCGCGAGCAGATCGTAAGCACGCGTCCGAACGACCTCGCGACCTTGGAGGCGATGGATCTCAACAACGGCGCGATCCTCGACAAGCGCCTGGCCGAGGGCGCGAAATCATTGTTAGCCAGAAACTTCGATTCATCCGCCGCGC
>JBEDKU010000150.1:0-3854 GCA_041172045.1 Verrucomicrobiota bacterium
CCCCTTGCTGTTGAGGATCGTCGCCCCCCGCACATCGTTGAGCACCATTGGCAGCTCCCGGCCGACGGAGAGGATGTGGAAACGGTCCAACTTCAGATTCCGCACGTCGTCAAAGACCACCGCCGCACGATAATCGGTGCCCGTCACCTTGAGAGTGACGTTCTCGAACGTGAGCCCCTCGGCATGCCGGCAATAGAGCCCCCACGCGGGCAACACGCCGAACATCTTGGACTCCGGATAGTTCTGCGCGCATTCCGGGACTATTTCCAAATCTTTTAGCAGAAGATGATCCGGCTGCGCTTTGTCTCCGATGCCGCCGTAGGTGATGGCGATGTTCCGAAGCGTCACGTCTCGCACCGGGTGGCCCGGCAGACCGGTGATCGAACCGGTGATCAACGTGGTGCAGAGATGCCGCCAGTAACTCGGAAACTTGTTCATCTCATCTCTCCGCCGGTTGGGAATCTCGGCGGTCACGTCACTGATGGTCACGCCCTTGATCGCCCCGACCGGCCCCTTCGAATTGCGATGCCCGAGACGGATGAAAATCGGATTGTTCGTGGTCGTCATCCTCACGTTGGAGATGTTCACGTTTTCCATCACCCCGCCATCGACGATTTCCAAGGCGATGCCGGAAAAGTAAGTGTCGTGGATTTCCAAATCGCGGACGGTGATGTTCTTGAAGCCCTTGAATGAAGCGGTGCCGAATTTCAAGGCGTTGCAGGTCGAGCGGAGCCGGCAGTTTTCGATCAGGACGTTCTCGCACAGCCTGCCGCTGGATTTCAGGCAAATCGCGTCGTCCTCCGAGTCGATGTCGCAGCCACGCACCACGACGTTCGAGCAGCCGTCGAGGTCGAGTCCGTCATTGGTGATGGCGGCCATGGTGCGGACGGTGATGTTCTCGATCAGGACGCGGTCGCAGTCTCGATAGAGCTGCACCCAGCAGGCGCTTTCCCGCAGCGTGATGTCGCGCACGGTGATGTCGCGGCAGTTGCGGAAGTTGATGAGCACCGGCCGCTTGGCCTCGCCGGCATCGGGAAACCGGCCCGGCTTGATGGGCTCGATGACGGCTTCCGCGAGGATTTTCCCCTGGCCGTCGATGACGCCCTTGCCGCTGATGCCGATGTCTTCCTGCGCGTCCGCCATCACCAGCGCGAGAAAGTTCAGTTTCTGATATTGGGAGCGGTCGGTGCTGCCGAGAAGTGTCGCGCCTTTTTCCAAGTGAAGTTTCACATGGCTTTTCAGGTGGATGCTGCCGCTCAGATAGATTCCCGCAGGAAAAACCACCCGACCACCCTTCGCCATGGAAGCGGCATCGACGGCCTGCTGGATCGCGGCGGTATCGAGGACCTTGCCGTCACCCACCGCGCCGTGACTCCTGACGTCGAAGTCCCCGGCGGCCAGTGGATGATTCGCGGCGAGCACCAGCGCCACCGCCGCCAGAAGTTTGATTCGGAAGCAGATCGTCATTTCGTCGGATTGAATTTCAGTTTCGCTGGCAAGCGCGATGCCCCGGTCGGGCAGGAGCATCGCCGCAGCCGCCACGTTTGTCATCACGACCCGATTCATCCTTTCGGATGAGAAGATCCGAACTCCAGGCCCTCCGCCGAAAGGATGAGGGTCGGAATCTTGCCCCATTCCGGAGACCCGGTCACCCTCGGGATCGTTGTCTCGTTCCCACCAAGCACGGCTCCAAAAAACCATCCCAAAATCCACGATCATGAAAAACCGCTTCAATCCCATATTTGTCTCCCTCATCGTCATCAGCTCCGCCGCTATCTCCCAGGCGGATACCTACAACTGGAACGGCGCCACCACCGGCGGTGCCACTGGCATCAGCGACACTTGGGACACCGCCACCGCCAACTGGACCGGCTTCGGCACCACCTGGCCGACCACCTCAACGACGAACGATGACGCCAGCTTCGGCGGCATCGGCGGCACCGTGATTCTCACGACGGCGGTTACTGCGAACGACATCACCCTCGCCCAGACCTCGGGGGCCTCATACAGAATCGGAGCCGACAACACCTTAGGAACCATCACGCTCGATGGCGCGACGCCCACCATTTCATCTTCCGGCACCGCAAGTTTGAACACGATCGGCGCGATCATCAGCGGCACCGCGGGGCTCACCAAGGCGGGAAACCGGACCCTCGAACTCCGGGGCGTAAACAACTACACGGGAGATACCCGGGTGCTCAACGGAAACCTCCTTATCGGACTTAGCAGCAATCGCCTACCCACCGGCACCAAGCTCATTCTAGGCGACGGAGTTACCAACACCAACGGCGTCTTCCAAATGAACTCGCGCTCCCAGCAGGTCGCCGGCATTGCAACCGCCGGATCAGGCACCGGGAACCGGGTGATGAACTCCAGCACCACCATTTGCACCTTCACGGTCGCAAACACCACCGACCAGACCTTCACCGGCATCCTTGGCGGCACCACTGCCAACGACAATAACTACAATTTCACCAAGTCCGCCGCGGGCAGGCTGATCCTGACGGCAAGCAACACCTTCACAGGAACCACCACGATTTCCGGCGGCATCCTCGAACTCGGACACGCCACCAACACCCTTTCGGACACGCCAACGGCCGTCATCGGGGTCAATGTCAACGGCGGCACCCTCGACATCGCGGACAAGACCGAAACCATCGGAGCCCTCACTGTCACCACCGGCTCGATTACCGGCACTACGGGAGTCCTCAGCGCCCCGAGCTGCGCCGGCAAGGCGGGCACCGTTAGCGCGGTCCTCGCGAGCACCACCAACCTCTCCGGCACCAACACCACCTGGCTGACCAAGGACACCGCGGGAACACTCGAACTCTCCGCCGCCAACACCTTCACAGGCAACATCACCGTCACCGCGGGCCGTCTCACACTGTCCAACTCTGGCGCGCTGGGAGTCGCGGATCCGGCTCCGGGCGGCACCAACCGGAAGGGACTGGTGATGCAAGGCACCAGCCGCTCCCTCTGGCTCAAGGGCGGCATCACCATCCCGGCCAACATCGACTTCTTCATGTCGTCAACCTCTGCCGACACCGGCGGCATCAACAACGAAAGCGGCATCAACGAAATCCAGAGCCCGATCGCGTTCTCTGTCGGCAATCCAGCGCTCAACATCTCCAGTTCCGCGGGCACGCTAACGGTTTCCGGAAACATCACGATGACTCAAACCGCCCGCACGCTCTATCTCGGCGGAGTCTCTGAAAACGACAACACCATCAGCGGCAACATCACCGAAAGCACCGCGGCCGTCATGCCCGTCATCAAGCAAAGCGCAGGCAAATGGATCCTTTCCGGAACCAACACCTACAAGGGCGACACCACCGTCAACGGCGGCACGCTCGTTCTCGCCAACGGCGGCAGCCAGAAGTTCTATCCAAAATCCGACGCCTCCTCCAACAAGATCACCGGCAACGGCTCCGCCATCACCCTCAACGGCGCCCTCGACATCGATCTGACCGACGCGGCTCTCGCCCCCGACCTCACCTCCTGGCTGCTGGTGGACGTGGACAACGTGGCGGAAACCTTCGACACCAATTTCACAGTCACCGGCTTCACCGAAAGCCCGGCCGGCACTTGGAAGAAAACGGTTTCCCCGAGCACCTACACCTTCACCGAAAGCGACGGTCGCCTCGTGAAATCCGCTGCACCCACCAACACTTACGCCAACTGGCTCACCACCAACTCACCTGCCACCGGCTTCATCACCGACTCCGACAATGACGGCGTCGCCAACGGCGTGGAAAACGTCCTGGGGACCAACCCCAATGTTTACAGCGCGGGTCTGACCGATGTCTCCGCCACCGCTTCCACCGCCACCTACAAGCACACGCTCAACCCGACCA
>JBEDKU010000151.1:0-15912 GCA_041172045.1 Verrucomicrobiota bacterium
CGCTGGCTTCCTTATCGAGACCGAATCGATTCACATCTTCATACGCATCAGGACGTTCACCATACTTGTCTTTGAACGCCTGACGTTGCACCTCTTCATATATCTTGTGTCCTTTCCGATCTGACAGAATCCCGATTTCTCCGAGACTTGCCTTTACCTTCTCACTCTGCTCGCTCAGCGGCTTGTCCCAGTCCAGCAGGTCGGAGTCCTCCACGTCGAGTTCCACGCGGTAGAGGTTGCCGGTTTGTTGCACCTTGATGCCTTTTTCCACGACAACCTGACGGATTGCCTCAAATGCAGCAAGATGAGACATATCTTGCCCCTTGGCGTGCGATGACCAGTTGTCTGCGGCGTCGGTGGCAGCGCGGATTCCGAATCCAAGCTCCTTTGCCTTTTTCTCGACCGCTTCACGGATCTCCAACGGTTGATAAACTGTGCCGTCCGACCCTTGCCACTGCCCTCCCGAGAGTCGCTGCCGATAACCTTCCCCGACCTCCTTGGAATCCGCGAAATACAGCCCCCAACCGTATGCCTGCGCCCCTTCGCCGGTGCCGATCTTGTCGAGGCTGAACTTGTCCACCTTGTGCGGCGTGCCGTGGTAGGCAGGCGACGAGAACAGTGAGATTTGACCAGGTGCTTCGAGGGTCCCGCCGTCCGTGGTCTGAATGCTCGGGCGGCCATTTGGGCCGGTATCGAACAGGGAGGGCTGGTCCTTGGTCCCAAAGCTGCCGCTCATGCCGAAGTCCATCATGCCCTGCGGCATGTTTTGGACCTTGCCGTGGGTGGTCATGCCCTCGCGCTTGGCGGAAACCTTGGCGATCTCCTCGCGGGCCTTGCTACCTTCCGGGGCGGCTTCGTAGGCCTTGGCGGTGTTCTCGATGAACTTGGTGTTGGGTCCGGCGGGGAGGCTGTCGAAGAGTCCAAGCGGGGCGGTGTCGGCGCTGGCTGGATCGACCTGGTTGGAGCTGCCGGCGGCGGCCGCGTCCTGAATCTTCCGGTCCATCCTGGCGATGCGGGCCTCGATCTCGCGGAGCTTGCTGCCGGTGTTGTATTCCCCGCCATTCAACCCGGCGACGGCGCGGGCTTGTTCCCTGCGCCATTCCTCTTCCAGGGTGCGGAGATCGTATTCGCTGCGCTTGGCGAAGGATTCCGGGGTGCCGGCGAGCGTCCCCCACTTTTCGAGCGCTCCGATCCGCATGATGGGGCGGCCTTCCTCGACGGTGAAAACCGGCTTGGGCATGCGCTGCCTCTGAAGGGCCGTCTGCTCCTGCTCGTAGCGCCGGGTCTTGGCCTCGTTCGCCTCCACGGCCGGCCGCAGGGCTTCCGCCTCCATGGCGAGCTGGGCACGGGTCCGCAGCATCGATGCGAGGTTGCGCACGGGTCCGGCGGCCTTGCCGTTCTCCGAGGTGTAACCCAGGATCTTGAGGGCGGATTCGAGGCTGACGACGTAGGCTTTGCCGTCCTTGGTGGTGACGTGGAACTGGTGGACGATCTCGCGCCCAGTCTGCATGTTGGTGGCGGCATCCTCCCAGTTGGAAACGCGCACCGCGGCATCCTCGCCGCGCTTGTCCACGGTTTCCTGGAGCGTGTGCTTCCACTCGTAGGCTTGGAGCTCTGCACCGGAGGGCCCGCGGTAAGGCTTGGCGAACTCGACCAGCGTCTTCGGGCGGAAGCGGCCGGGGGCTGCCGGGGTGGCTTGCGAGGCCGTGAAATCGAGCCCCTGCTGGCTGGCGTCGCCGGCGTCGGTGGTCTGGTCGAAGGAGAAGCCGGGTTGAGACGGGGAGGAACGAAGCGATGATCCTAACGAGGAATCGCCTTGCCCTTCATTGAGCGTGCCCAGTCCATCGCCTCGCGTGACTGCTGCCTCAAGGATTCTTGCTCGGACTCGCTCAAGCGGACCATAGCTGACGAGCGTGCGGGCTTCTGACTCGGTGAGTCGTTCGAATCCGTGGCCGGTGGCCGTCCTGAAGGTGTCTTCAAGGTCGCCAAGGCGTTTGCGGAGTTGGGCGAGAAGCGGTTCACTAAGACGGAGCGTGGCACTGTATTGCTTACCGGTCAAGGCGACAGCTCCAACCACTTCCCCCCCGTTGCGGGTGATGTAATCCGCCAGCGCGGCAAAGGTGCCGCCTTGGGTGAGGGTGTCATCAACCAGCAGATACGTTTGCCCTTGCTCAACCGGGCCGCTGAATTCGGGTTGCGAGAAAACCCTGTCCAGTCCCGACTTATCCGAACGGTGCGCCCTGACCGATTGCACGATTTCAGCAGTGGATGACAAACCAAGAGACTCTTCGAGCCGAATGGCCACCATCTGCGGGATCATGTTGTTGCCTGTCGCCTCGATGGCGACCACCGGCACGATGACTGGCGTGCTGTCGCCAATCAGCGCTTTGACGGCGGACCTCATTTGAGGCGTGACCAGGTCACGGGCGACGCGGAGAGCGGCGTTTGGATTGCCGGCTTTGGCTGCTGCATACTCGGGGTGCTTGGTGGCGTCGAGAGAATGCCCGATGACGGCGGGTGGCATTTCTACAATCGAGCCGCGCCCTTGGCTGGTTGGCGCCGGGCTCGAGAACAACGCGCTGCCCGTGTCCTGCACCGGCAGGCTTTCCATCGTCGCCCGCAGGCTTTCCGGGGTGCTGCTGCGGAAGAATTTGAGGAACGCCGCTCCCGGTCCTTGCATGAGATCGGGGTTGGCCGCATCCCACTCGGGAATCGCCATGCCTTGCGCGTGGCGCTCGAACTCGGCGGAGATCACGGCGCGGACCAGCGGCATCTCGCCGCGGTTGTAGCGGTCGGTGAAGTCCGAAATCACTCCGATCTTCTGGGCAATAGCGGAATCGCCGCCAAAGGCCTCCACCGCGTAGCCGTAGGCGTCCGCCAGCGTGACGTAGGGCTGCTGCTCCTGCTTTTGCGCGGCGGCCTCCTGCTTGGCCTCCCACGCGGCAATCTCGGCGTCGGTGGGCTCGTAGTTCGGATCGTCCATCGGATCGAAGCCGGCGCGGTCCTCGTTCTTGCCACTGGTGACGGTGCGCAGCTCTTTGGCGAGCGCCTCGAACATCTCCGAGGCGGTGGTGACCTTCGGCAGCAGCTGGTCGGCGATGGTGTTGGGCATCTGGCCTTCCCCCTGGCGGGCCATGATCAGGTCGATCATCGCACGGGCGAGCGGGTTCTGTCCGCCGCCGGTGTAGTTGGATTTTTTCAGCGCGCCGTTCCACTCGGATTCGTTCCGCCAAATGGCGATTTCCTTCTCGGTGAGCTTGGCGCCGTTGTCGCGGCGCTTGCGGATGAGTCCAAGGATGTTGGGCATCGGGGTGATGCGGCCGCGCTGCATGACGGCGAAGAACGCTTCCGGCACGCCGGAGTTGATGTAGGCGCGGGCGGCGGCGTTGAGCTTGTCCTGGGCGGCCTGACGCCATGCCTTGCGGCGGGCTTTCTGGTCGGTGGTGCCGGTGGCCTTGGCAGGCTTCTCGGCGAGGTTGTCCTCGATCCACGCGGCAATCGCGGAATCGACCATGCCCTTGCGCTGCGCGGCCGGCACGGTGGCCAGCGCGTCCGCCATGCCGTAAGCGATGTCTCCGAGGTCCAAGCCAAGGTCGGAGGCGTCACCATTCTTCTCCGTAAGCTCTGGATGCGCCTTTACGGCGGCTTCCATCCCTTCGCGGATGGTTCCGTTAACATCGCGGGCGTTCTGGAGCGGATCGGTTGCGACTTCGGGGGCGGGAATCGACTCCACCTTATCAATGAACTTCACCGCCAGGTTGAAACCGCGGCCGTTGACGCTGGCCGGGTATTGCGGGCCCAGCGGGCCGTCCTCAATCGGTCCGGCGATGGTGATGGGGCCTTCGCTCTTGTAGGCGTTCGAGCGCACAATCGAGCCGACCGGCAACGCATCTTTCGACACGTCACCGGCGGGCTCTGGGTTCAGCACTTGCCCTTTTTCATCGGGGCTTTGCCCTTCTGGAACGGCATTGCCATCTTGCCCGGCGGGGTCTTGGGCATTGCTTTCTGGGGTTGCTTCACTGCGGTTTTCTTGGCGGCCATCTGGGGTGTTGGGTGTGGTGTTCGAGGTTGGCGGCGGAGTGCCGCTGAGAGTGTTGAGTTCCGCTTCGAGCGCCTTCGCATCGGCAGAGATTTCCTGCCCGGTGAGCTCGGAATAGCGTTTAACCAGCGTGACGGCGTGTTTCTTGGCCTCGATGGAGAGCGTGTTGCCCTTGAGCAGTGACACGAGGTAGTCGATGGCCGCTTGAATGATGCTGCGCTCGTTCTTGCCGAGGTTTTCCCACTCGATGATCTCGGAGGATTTCCCGTCCATCAGATCCTCACCAAACATGCGGAACATCTCCGCGCCTTTGTAACCATCGGACAGGCCGCTCCATGCGGCTTGCGTGTAGCGGGAAGACGCCTTGGCTTCCGCGGTCGGGTTGGCGGCGACGACGGCGCGATACAAGGGCGCGTAGAAGTCTGCGAAGGCTTGAGCAAACGCCGGATCATCCTGGGCGATGCCGGTTTGCTGAGAAACCACGCCGAGCTGGGCGGTGTGCATCACCTCATGCTTCAGGGCAAGGTCGTAGAAGTGTTGGACGGCATTCTTCAGCCCGAAATCCTTGATGACTTGGGCCATGTCCTGCGCGATCAGGGTGATCGTCCCGTCAAGGTTGGTCACCACTCCGCCGGAAAGGTCTTTGCCTCCTTTGCGCTGCTTGGCGAAATTCACGTTACGGGTGCTGCCTTGGAGACGGGCAATCACCTCGTCGGCGATCTTTTCCGCGGCATCGAGTTCGGAATCGGTGATGGGCTTGCGTGTGACTTTGGCCTGCTCCTTTTCGTAAATCGGACCGACCTTCACGTATCCGGCCGGGGCTGCCGTCACGCCGTGCGCCGCGGCCATGCTGACCGAAACCGGATTTCCGGCTTTGATGGCGGCGGTGACGACCTGTGCGCCATCCGTGCGGCCTGTTGCCGCGAACTGCTCGGCGGTTTGGAGCTCGGGGGCGCTTACCGGCGCGGGCGCTGCGGCTGCGGAACCGGGCACGCCTTCTTGGATCTTGGATTTGAGTCCATTGATGTATTTCGACATCGAGGAATCTCCCGCAAACACGGTTTCAAGGTGTTTGATAAAGGCTTTGAGATAGGAGAATAACCCAGCCTTGAAATGTGATGTTTCTCCTTTTAACGCAGCCTCGATCGCTGCTCGTGAGGCTTCCCTGACTTTCCCTCTTGGGCTGAGCTTGTCCCAGCTCGGGTATTCTTTGCGCATCAAGTCATCGAGTTTGGAATCATACTCGGGGCTTGATTTGTCGAAGGTGGCTTCGGCTTTTTTCGCAGTAGCTTCACCCTCTGGCGTGCTTTCGAATTCGTATTGCTCAAGGTGGATCCGCTCGTGGTCGATCACGGTCGCCAAGTCGGAATCCGACAACTTCAACGCGGCGGGAAACAGGATGATGCCTGTCGATCCGTCGGCTTTTTTATAGGCTCGGGCACGAGGTGTCGTGGTGCGATTTTGGGTGTTGTTATCGAGTCCGAACCGACCTGCGGCATCTGCCCGGTCAGTGGCAAAGTCGATGTTTGCGCCTTTCCCCGTGACCTTGGCTGCTGCCGCTTGAACTGTCGCACCACGACTCGCCAGTTGGGTTCCTCCAACCTTCCCTGGGGCTGCCGGCGTGGGCGCCGCTGGCGGGACCAGCATGTCGCCGCGGCGAGTGTAGCCGGGAGGGGTCTGAATCCCGCTGCCATCGGCCATGAAGCCACCGGCACGATCCACCATCGAAACCGAGACCGGTTGGCCGGCATCAAACGCGGCTCGCACCACGTCCTTGATTTCCGGCAGCGCGGGATTGATTGCACGCTCCCGCTCGTAAGCGTCGGCGTCCAGGGTGGCGACGTTGCCGCTTACCGGCGCTTGCCCCGGCGTGGCGGGCGCTCCGGTTCCTGGTGCTTGATAATCCTCCCACTCAAACGGGTGCATCATGTTAATGTGCGCTTCACGTTTGCCGTTGCGATCTACCGCAAAACCACCCATATTATTATCGGTGGACAGGACTGTGACGGTTTCTCCGGTATTCCGATCAATCAGCTTATCTCCAGCTTTTAGAACCGACGACGCAGCTTGGTCTCTGAGCGATTTCGGCTGCGCTGCTCCGGCTCCACCTGATACTGGCGCTGTGGTTCCAGCTCCTCCACCGGAAACAGATGCGTTCGGGTCGGTGGGTGCGGGCTGTGAATTCGCGGCAGGTCCTTGCGATCCGGGTGTTCCTTGCGGGTTTTGCTCATTGGTGGCGGGTGGTGGGGTGGTGAGTTGCGCTTGCGCGGCGTCGAAACGGGCTTGAGCGGCTTCCATGGCGGCTTGTTCGCCAAGTTGGATGCGGTTGCTCGCCAGACTGGAGGTTTGAATGACTTGATCGATGGCTTCATCGAGGATGACGGCGGTTCCGTCCGCAGCGCGGCGGATGAGAGGCTTGGTCATGCCAGCGTCCTTCAGCTCCTTGGGCGTCATTGGCACGACTGCGCCGTCCTCGCCGGGTTTGTAGCCTACGGCACGGAGTTCGGAGTCGGTGAGGGTGCCGATGTCCTGGCCGGTGGCCAGTTTCACCGCGGCACGGGCAAGCGATACGTTGGGGGCGGTTTTTTCCACCTGTTCCAGATTCGCCTCGGCAATCGCTGCCGCTTTCTTGTCACCGCTCAACCATGCGTCAGTGACGGCTTGCTCTGCCTGCGCAATGGCATCTTTGCCCTGCTGTTCGAGTGCGCCAAGCTCGCGGGTGAGCATCACGGCATCGGCGGCATCAAGCGCGGCGTCGGATTGCGCCTGGGTGAACTTGTCGTTGATCTCCTGATCGATGGCCGCGGCTCCCTTGTAATCCTTGGCCTTGATGGCGGCAGCGTAGGCGGCGCGGCGCTCTTCGATCTCCTTCAGGGCCGTGGTGGACGGCTGCACGAGCTGACGGGCCGCCTTGAGTTCCGTTTCGGTCGCGGGCTTGGCCTGTGGATCGGTGGCAGCAAGCGCCGTGGAAACCATCGAGCGCTCGGGTTGTCCGAGTATTTGGTTTTGCAGGGCGGTAACGAGCGCCTTTTGCCGGCTTTCTGGGGTGCCGCCCATGCGCACCTGGTTGACGCCTGCGCCGACCGCCATTCCCATGCCCCCGGCTTTGACCCATTGCTCGATGGCATCGCCCAGCTTGATGTCTTTGCCGGTGGCTGCCGCGACGATGAAAGTTTCAAAGGCCTGGTTGAGCGATTCTTCCGCGCCTTCATCCAGTGCGTCAGCTCTCAGATTGCGGCCAAGCGCGGTGATCTCCTTGCGGAAGGTGCCGTCCTTCAGCACGCGGAGCCCTCCTTTGCCAAGGAATTGGCGTACGGTCATGGCTTCGGGGACAGTGCCCCTGATTCCCAAGGCCATTCGTTCGGCACCTTCGCGGAAGAGATACGTGAGGGCCAAGGTTTGGGCCGCGTTGGCAAAGGCCCCCGCGATGACCTTTGGGTCTTGCAGCGTGGCAACGATCTCGTCAGGGGTCAGTGCTGATCCTTTTTGCTCGGCCTTGTATTGCAGAGCTTGCGAGGTAGCGGATTCCCAGCCTTGCGCGGCGGCCCATCCACCCACGGCCATGTGACGAGTGGCAAATTGCGCGATGCCTTTGAGTCCTTGGGCGGCAGCCCCTCCGATAAACATCGGGGCCATCTGGGTGACGGTGTTGGCGAGATCGGAGGCGATGACATAGCCCCCCGTCAATCCGCGGGTCTTGCCTGCGGCGTCCATCGCGGAGATGTCTCCCTGCATGGACACTTGTTTTTGTCCGAGGGATGCCGCCGGTCCGCTGCCGTAGCCGGTGGCCATGTCGGCAATCGAGAAGGCAGACGCCGCGATCCCGACACCCGTTTTACCAATGCCGACCGCTCCGCTGGCAATCCCGGTGCCGAGGGCGTCATATAGTTTGGTGAGCATCCAGCGGCTGTCCTTTTCCGCCATGTAGCTGTCAATCAACTCCGCCTTGTCGGTGATGCCTTCCTTGGCTTTTGCCGCGACGTGAACATCGTAGTCAGTTTTGAATTTCTGGTCGGCGCTGGTCCACTTCTCGGTAAATTGGGGTATGCCGCCGAGGACCTTGTCCGTTAACTGCTCGCCCTTGACGATGGCTTCGTGAGTCTGTTCCGCCATCGCCTTGCGCATGGCATCCAGGCGAGCCACGGCCGCTTTTTTCTGCGCGGGGGACGATTTCGATGCGTTGATCTCGGCAATGATGGCATCCTTCTGTCCGAACACCCTGCCCGGATTGATGACGATATCACCCGCCTTGAGTTGGCGGATGTTGTCGGTGTCGTTCTCGGTCCAGGCGTGGATCTTGGCGGCATCTTGAATGGCATCGGCGCGGTCCTCGGGCGCAATGCCGGCGGCGTCCATGGCTGCTTTCATTTTGGTGAGCGACTCCGCTGCCCCGCTGAACTTGGTCGCTCGGGTTGCGTCAATACTCATCGCGCCTGGACTAGGAAACCCTGTTGGGCCTGTTGGAATCTTATTGGCTGCGTTTTCAATGTCTTGAAACTCGCGATTGGCAAATTTGATCGCTTTGTCGATGTCTCCGCCTGCCATCTCAAGAGCTTTTGCGACTCCCGACCGGGTGTCTGCCGCTTCATTCAGGCTGCCCTTGGCGGTGGCGTATGTCCCCGGCGTGTTGCCGGAGAGTTTCTGTGCCTCAATCCCCGTGCCGATAAACTGCGAGGCGATCTCCCGGCCTTGTTCCTCGAGCCGCGCCTTTGCTTCCGCTTTGGCCTGGTTGAGCGTCTGACCTTTGACCTCGGCGAGCACCTGCAAGCGCTTGTCGCCCTCCACCGGGTCCGCCTTGCCCGTGGAAAGCGCGGACTGCACCCGCGCCGCCTCGATGTCCATGTTGGCGAGCTTGCGGGTGAACGGGGAAACCGTGTCGCTGTCGTCCTGATCGGTCTCCAGCTTCACATGCGTGCCGGTCTTGTCGTATTGGTCGAGGGCTTCGGTCGGGGTGAGCTTCTTGCCGGCCTCGTCCAGCATCGGGATGTGGATGCTCTGCCCGTCCTGGGTCTTGAGCGGGAGCATGGGGACATCGGCTTCGCTGCCGTCCTGCTGCTTCAGGCGGACGGTCGTTGGTTTTGCTGTGCTGAGTTCCGCCAGAGCCTTCTCCTTGCCCTCGCTGGTGAAGGACGGCAGCGGAGCATCCGCCTTGATACCGGAGTCATGCAGGATCTTCTCCTCGGTGAGTTTCAGGCGAGCGGCCTCGATCTCCTCATCGTTGCGCTTCAGGTTGTCGGAAAAGGGAACCAGTTTTTCATACTTCGCCTTGGCCGCGCTGTGCTGGATCTGGGCGTCTTTCAGACTGGCCTCGTAAAATGCGATCTCGGCCTTGCTTTCGTTTCTTTTGTCGAAGGCAACAGGGATGGCGAGGTTGGTATCGGGATCGAACTTCTCCCATTCGCCCTTGGCGTTGCGGCGGAAAGGCTTGGACTGGATCTTCTCCAGTGCGGACTTGGTGAGGTTGTAGGGTTTTTCCACCGCGTCCCACTGCGGGGTGAAGCGCTTCTTGTCTTGATCCACCCGGTTTGTGCGCAGCGCGAGTTCTTGCCGGCGTAGTTCAAGGTCCGCGTCCTTGGCCACCTTGGCTTGCACGCCTTGATCCGTGCCGAGTTGGACGGTTTGCGGCGCTCCAAACTCATCCTTGAGCTTTCCGGTGATGGCGCCGGTCTTTGGGTCGGTGTCCGATGGTAGCGGCTGCACGACGGTATTGAAACTGTCGTCGCGGAATTTCTGGGCAACCTCCTGAGTCTGGTCGAGCCGTTGTTTGTCGGCCGGGCGAGTGAGTGACGCGAATCCGCCCATGCCTGGAATGCTCGAAATCGCGGCTTCGGCGGTGGGTTGCAGGAACGGTTTCCCGACCGGGCCAGCCTCCGACATGGGCTTGCCATCGGGGTGCGTGGCCACCGTCCGCTTGCCGGTGGGAATGTCGGTCTCGATCTTGGCCCCTTGTGCCGCTGCTTCACGGATACCGCGGGCACGATCATCCTCCTGGGCTTTGATAGCTGCCCGTTCCGCCTCCTTGGCTGCTCGCTCCGCCTCGCGGGCGGCCTTGTTCTGCTCCACCTGGGCGGTGCGGGCGGCGCTTTCCTGCTGGCGGCGGCGCTCATCGAGCATCGCATTGCCCTGCTTTTGCGCCTGCGGGTTGTTGGAGGATCGGGCCAGCGTTTGAGCGCGTGCAACATCTACAACGGGGCGCTCAGGGGCAACCGGAACCGTGTCCAGTGCGTCTTGAGCTTCGGGATCGTTTAGGGAGCGGAATCGGGAAGCCATGCGCGGAGACTGTCACGCGCCTTGGCCCGCTGAAACGGGCGCAGGGGAAGGGGAGTCGCCTGCCATGGATGACGGAGCGTGAGGCGTCACGCGTGTAGGGACAGCGATGCAACCCCCGTGCTTATCCGGCTCTGCATGGCTTGCCGGGATGACGGAGAGTGGCAGGGATCATGCCGCGGCGATACGGGCGCAGGGTCAGCACAAAAAGGCCCCGGCTGGTTCGCATCGTGGAGAGGCGTCCGGGGCACTGTCGAAAGGGGGTGGCCTGTGCGCTCCAGATTGTGAACCTAAATCCGGGGAACTCAGGGAGCGACCCAAAAAACACCGGCTCGTTTCGGTTTTCACTGGCAGGCCGTTTATTGACCCCCGTTGGTGCGCTGCTTACGCTCGCGTCGGGGGTTCTTTCGTTGGTGAATCTACCTGCTGCCTCGCCACGCGGCAAGCCCATTTCACCACCGCCGCACCACCGTGCGCCAGCTCTTGGCGTCCGGCGGGTCGAAATGCTTGGCCTTATGCTCGGTGTAGGTCGTCGCCGAGGGCAGCACCTTCCAGGCGATCGCGTCGGCCATCACGTCGTCATCGTGCTTGCCGGCCGAGGCTGCGGACTTGCCATCGGGCCAGCGGATGAAGCTCTTGTATTCGGCGAGCGCATAGGGACAGCTCGGATCGATGTTGCGGTCTTGGATCGCGGTTGCCAGGCCGGAGATGAGCGCCTCGCGTTCCTCCTTGGTTCCCATCTTGAATCCATACTGCTCCACGATCTGACCGGTGCGGTGGGACAGCGGCCGGCGCTTGTAAAGCGGGATGCCGGCGAGTTGCAGCAGCTCGAGAATGCCCAGTCCGATGTTCACTTCCATCGCCACCATGCAGCGGCCGTAGAACTTGCTCAGGCGGGCGGTGTGGCCGGCCACGTCGGCACCTTCGCCGCGGAAGGGCGGCTTGAGCCGGGCCACGCGCTTGGCCGGCTTGTAGCGGTCGGTGAGCTGGTCGTGGTAGCCGTCGCGCCACACGCTCAGGGAGTGGCAGTCGGTATCGGCGCCCACCGTCTGCGAGGCGCTCGATGCCGGGTCGAGCACCACCAGGTATTTCAGGCCGGGGAGGGGATGTTCCCAAATTTGGATGTCGCCGGTCCCATCGTGCTGCACCTGCCACGAGACGCGCTTGTCATCCTGGCTGACGAGGTAGCCGATCTCCGGCGTGGTCTGCTTGGCCCGCATTTCCATCTCCAGCACGATCTGCATGTCGAACCGCGGGGCCCCGGAGGCCAGCCAGCAGGTCACGTCGTCGCTGGGGTAGTAGTAGCTGAAAATCTTCGGGTCGCCGTCGCACTTGGTCCGGATCGTGTCGCGCCGCCATGCCACCTGTTCCCAGTCCAGCTGGTATTTCTCGATCTCGGAAATCTCGTGGTCGGTGAGCGTGTTTTCGATCTCCTCGATCTCCTGCGCGGTGACCGGTTGCCGGCGGCGGTTGCTGTCAAACTCGAACCAGGCGGCGAACACTTTGATCCAGATTTCTTCCGGCCGGATCCCGGCGCGATACATCGTCAGGAACTTATCGAGGGTGACCGCCTCGCCCCAAGTTTTGAACTGCCAGCCGCGGGCACCTTCCGGGGTGGACTCGCTGAACATCACCGTGTTCATGCCAGAGACGGCCGGCGCAAGACAGGTCATGGTCTTCACGTCGTTTCTTGTCGTCGTCTGCGGCCACTTCGAGGTCTCGGAGCAGTGCGCGAATTGATACGTGCCACCGGCGCCGGCGTCCGGGTTCTCCGCGGTGTCCACCGTCCACTTGCTGCCGTTGCTCCACGAGATCGAATGCGCCGGGTTGGTGACCACGCGCACGCCCCACGGGTAGCTGTCGCTCTGGCCGTAGCTGCCGAGCTTCTGCATCGCTTCCGCGCTGTGCTCCTTGTTGTCGGAAATGGTGATGCCCTCGATGGGGGAATTCATGGCGCTGTGGTAGCCGATGTGCTCGACGAACGAGCTGCAGCCGGCCCGCCGTGGCTTGGTGACGATGATCCGCACCCGGATCCCCAAGTCCTTCACCGTCTCGAAGGCTTCGCACATCCGCAGCTGCAGGATGTTCGGCATCGGCTCGATCTCCTCGTTGTCGTCATTCTTGATCCGGCAGAACAGCGCGAAGTGGATTGCGGGCGAGCGCATCGCCGCGGCCAGGATCTCCTCTTCGTCTGCGGTGGCCAGGTGCTGCAGGGTGGCCCGAAACTGCAGGACAAGCGGGTCAGGTTCCATGCAGCGAGGATGCGGAAGGGTGGGGGACTCGGAAACGGGCGCAGGGCGACAACTTGTTCCAACACACAGAATGCGGAATCCGTTTCGTGATACCTACGGGGAAAACTCGCGGCCTCGCCTGTAATGCCGGAAATCCGCGTTTTGCCCTACCACCGGTGGGGGTGAACACCTGTCACCGATCGATCACCCGGCCCAGCGGCGCGGCCATTAGCCGGGCCCGCTCGCGCACCGCTTCGAGGGTCTTCGGTCCGGATTCGATCACGTGTTGCTCCGGTTCCTTCCAGCCCATCATTTCGCAGAGCAGGCGGGCCGACTCGACCTTGCCCATCGATTTGATCCGCCGGCCACCCTTGCCGTCGAAGATGTTTTCCTGGGCAAACGGGCTCGATCCATCGATCTCATCAATCGGCGTCATGATCGCGCCGAGCAAATGGCGGGCGAGTTCTTCGCGCTTGAGCTCGAATTTCCGGGACCTTTTTTCGATGATCTGGGTGATGAGAGCTTTCACGCCACCATTTTCCACCAGGCGCCAGGCGTGAGCTTCCGCGATCCGTGGATCTTTGGAATATCCAGCTTCCGCGTAAGCCTGAGTGGCAACCATCCCGCCCGCCACCAGTTCCGCAAACCGGATTTGGCGCACGTTCAATGCCCGCGGTTTCGCCGGCTTCTTGGCTACCTTCTTCCCCCCCTTCTTCGCAGGCATGGGCTTCGGGCTGGGCTTGCTCGGTTTGGCTTTCGGAATCGTTTTCATGAGGATCGGACGGTTACTCACCGGTCGGAGACGAGATTTTAGTAATGCGTGTCGAGCTTTTTGGATACGGGCGCAGGGATTCCGCTTGAGCGTTATTTGATCCGACGGACTGATATCCTCTTGGCATTGCCAACCTTGCCTCCATCCGCGCCCGGTCGGACTCGCGGATGATCAGCCCAACCGTTCGCGGTTTTTTGTATCCGTCCATCGTCGTGGCGACTCCAAACGGCACTTTGGCTAGCTTGGCGTATCGCTGGAGGCAATTACCGGGCAGAAGATACATCCCTGGCGGGATGGGTTGCGAGTCGATATCAATGTCAGGGTTGCGGTCGTTCATGGTTCCGGTTCGATTATGTACTCGCACCAAAATGCGATGATTGGCGGCGGGCTCATCATGATGAATCGCTCGGAGCGTGGCGCGGTGCGGCGAAGGCATGTTTCGCAGCCTTCGCGCCAGCCTTCAGCGTCGTCACCATCCCCGTTGCAGCGGGCGATGTCGTTTGGGAGGAATGGGGTCATTGGTTTGTTGGATGATGGATCCCGCCGCTGATCGCTGTGTTCTCCCAAGGGAAAAATAGTCTGGCCGTTGATGCCTTTTCAAACTGGTTGCGCATGTCGCTGGCCATTGCCCTAGCCTCGTCACGCTCGCGTTCCAGCGTCCGCGCCAAGTCGCACATGCGCCAATAGACAGTCGCAGGGAAGAAGTTGTCATCGTCCAGGTGGTGTTGGTCGGCAGCAACCATCGCATTCGTTTCGGGGGTGGCGTTCATGGTTCCGGCTGTTGGGATTGGGGTTGATATTCTTCCGGTGCGCCGGGGATTCGCCGCATTTTCAGCCGCATCTTTTGGCGGTCAGGTAGCCATGACGGCACCAGCATTTCGCTGAGCAGTATCCGTTTTTTACCATGCGATGGGGTAGAGAAGAAAACCTCTTCGGTGTCAGTGATTAGAGTTACCCGGCGTTTGACCACCTTCCAACAGAGTGAAAGCCCCCGCCATGTAGGGAAGCAGTCCTGAAGAATCCGGTCAAATTCTCGCTCTGCGATTTTCTTGGATGCGAATCCGGTTTCGTTAGTATCTCGCCATGCGCCTCCCGCGAGTGACGCTTGGATGTGGTATCGGATTGTGGTTTTCGATTTTGTCATAATTTGGAAGAAGGAGAACAAGGGAGTGATGGCACTTGGGCGATCAGTAATCATGCCGGCTTTTCGGCGCTTGGCTGGCCGCCGCTTCGGACTCCTGCGCCGGCGCTCCGGTCTCGAAGCGCATCAGCTCGGCGATGAAGGTGAGCGGGATCGGTCCGGTGGCGCCGTTGCGGTTTTTGGCGAGATCCAGACAGGCGCGGCCGCTGTCCTCGGCTCCCTGGTAGGCATCGCGGGAGAGCAGGCCGATGATGTCCGCGTCGGCCTCGATGCTGCCGCTATCCTTCAGGTCCGACATCCGCGGCTTGCTCACCTCGTTTTTGCCGCTGCGCTTTTCCACGTCGCGGTTGAGCTGCGCCAGCAGGATCACCGGAATCCCCAAATCCTTGGCCATGCCTTTGACGCCGGCGGAGATTTCGGAGATTTCGCGCTCGCGGGAATACTGCGACTGCTTCGACAGCGATTTGATCAGCCCCAGGTAATCGATGCAGATCAGTCCGATCCCGTGCTCGCGTTTCATCCGCCGGGCCTTGGCGCGGATGTAGCTGATCGTCGGGCCGCTCTTGTCATCGATGAACAGCTTCGCTCCGGCCACCTCCAAGGTGACCCGCTGAATCCGTTGCAGGTCGCCCTTGGTCGGCGTGTAGCCGCGGGCGAGTTGGCTGAGGGCGAACTTGGCGCGGGAGAAAATCAGCCGCTTGGTGATCGCTTCGGTGCTCATCTCCACCGAGAACACCAGCGTTGGCACTTCGCTGCCGAGGCACACGTGCTCGACCACGTTCATCATCAGCGCGGTTTTGCCCACCGAGGGCCGCGCCCCGATCACAAACATCTCGCCGGGCTTGAGTCCGCCGATGGCGCGGTCGAGATCCTCGAATCCGCTGGGGGTGCCCTTGGCGGTGGGATCGTGGAGCAGCTCCGCCTCGAATTTGGCCATCACCACGCTGGCGGCCTGGCGGACCGTCTGCGGTTTCTCGCCGGCGTCCATGTCGCGGATGCCCATCACCTCGCGCTCGGTCCGCTCCAGGGTTTCCGGGATCTCGTCGGGCGAGTCGTAAACGCTGGCGATGGTGGCGTTGGAAATGCGAATCAACTCGCGGCCGGCGAATTTGTTGCGCAGCTCGGCGAGGTGCTGGCGGAAGTGCGCGCTGTTGATCGAGTAGCCGTAAATGTCGGTCACGGCGGACGGTCCGCCCACCCGGTCGAGCAGGCCACGGTCGAGCAGCCGCTGGATCAGCGACACCAGTTCGATGGTCTCGTTGGCGTCGGCCAGGGTGAGCAGCAGCGCGAACAGCGTGGCGTGGCTGGGCAGATAGAAATGTTCCGCGGTCAGCCCCTCCTCGATCGCCAGCGGAATGAATTCGTGCGGATCCTGCAGCATGCTTGAAAGCACGGATTTTTCCGGGCCCACCGCATGCGGCAGGGCGCTGGTGATGTCGTCGGTGGGCGGGGATTCGCCCCA
>JBEDKU010000152.1:0-6185 GCA_041172045.1 Verrucomicrobiota bacterium
CGCTCTATCTAGACGGGGTGCCGACCGAGACATTCACCGGCAACACCGCCTTCTCGATCGACACCATCGGCAAGGCCTATCCAAATACCACGCTCCACTACAACTTCCAGGGAACACTCGACGAAGTCCACGTCTATGAAAACGCGTTGAGTGCGGGAGACGTGGCCACTCTCTATCAATCCGAGCTTCCGCCCGGAGATTTCTCCGTCACCCGCCTGCGGATCGTGCTTCTGGGAGGACAATCCAACGCCGACGGCCGCGCCACGATCAGCGGCCTGCCGACCTCGCCCGTCAATCTTCAACAGCCCCAGGCCGACGTCGATTTCTTCCACAAGGTCGAAGGTGGCACCGCCGCCCTCACCACCCTGCGGCCCGGCTTGAGCGAGACCGCGCAGTTCGGCCCCGAGATCATCCTCGGCCGCGAGATGGCGGATCTGTGGGCGTCCGAGACAAACACCCGCGTCGCCATCATCAAATACGCCAACGGCGGCACCAACCTCGCCGTCCAGTGGAAAGGGGGCGGAAATGCCACCACCACCGGCGACGGCACCGAATACGTGGTTTTTCAACAAACCGTCACCGCCGGTCTGGCGGCACTCGCCGCCGCCTATCCGTCCGCCACGCTCGACCTCCAAGGCATGGTCTGGCTTCAGGGCGAGTCTGACGCGACCGCGGCCTACGCTCCGTCCTACCAGACGAATCTCACCAACTTCATCACCGATGTGCGCGCCACCTACGGGGCGGCGCTTCCCTTCGTCATCGCCCGGTTGTCCAGCGGCCAGACCAACCTCAACAGCACCTATCTGAACCAGGTCCGCGCCGCGCAGGATGCCGTGAACGCCGCCGACCCGCGCACCGGAATCCTGATTACGGACAGTTTCGGCCTCAACGCCGACAACCTGCATTTCAGCGCCGCCGGCCAGCAGTCGATCGGAGAAGGATTCGCGCTTCAAACCGCCTATTACGAATGGATCACCGACCAATTCAGTGCGTCAGACATCAACACCGGTCTCGCAGAGCAGACGGGTGACCGCGATGGCGACGGGCAGAACAACTTCCGGGAATTCATGGCCGCGACCAATCCCACGTCCAGCACCTCGGCCTTCGCCGCCGGCTTTATCTATCAAAACACTACCAGCGCGGACATCAGCTACTCCACTTCGGTATCGCGCATTTATTCGGTCGAGCGTTATCGCGAAATCGACGGCGCGTGGGAGCAGGCGCTGCCAGCCCTCTCAGGAACGGGAGCCGAGGTGACAAGGACTCTCGGCCTGACCGGTCCGCGCGGCCTCTACCGGGTCAAGGTCCGCCTGCCGTGATGGGTCTTGCCGCCCATCATGGTTTACCCACATGCAAGCGGAAGAACACACGTTCATCCCCGGCACCCGGCGTGTAGGTGCCCTGCCATGATTCGGGGTCGCCCTCAGCGAGGCGGACATGACCGACACCACTCGCCGACCAGGAATCCACGTCAAGACCGGTCGAAACCTCCACGCGGTAGCTGATATCCGCCCGCTCCGCCGGACGCTGATAGATGAATGTGAGTGATTCGCCCGACCTGGCGAGCTGGACACCGGTGGTGGACGGAGTTTTCGGTGGCAGGCCCAGGGCATACTTCAGTAGGTTGGTGAGGCCGTCGTTTGCGGGAGTGGCATAGGGTCCGCTGATGGATTCATCGGCAAGTTCTGCCTCGTTGAAGATTCCCGCCGTCCAGGAATCAAAACTCATGACCGCCGGGGTAACGGTGATCGTGAATGTCGCACTGGCGGGATTGCTAGCGGCGTCGCTGGCGGTCACGGTGACCGTCGTGGTGCCGAGCGGAAACGTGGAGCCCGAGGCTGGCGTGCCGGTGGTCGCAAGAGTCCCGCTCACCGCATCCACGGCTGAGGTCGAGAAATTCACCACCGCACCCGCGGCACTGGTGGCTTCGGCGGTCATGTTGGCCGGGACGGTGATGACGGGAGGAGTTAGATCCTGCACGCCGACAACCAGCGTTGAGGAGGTTTCACCAAATGTGTTGGCGGCGGAGAGTCGCAGGAGATAGGTGCCGGGATGACTGAAGGTCACGGTGGTGGCGGATTGTAAGGGGTTGCCGAAAGTCGCAGTCCCAGGACCGCTGACAAGGCTCCAAAGCGAGTTGGTCGCATTGGTGGTGCTGCCGGTGAGAGCCGCGGCGACTCCGGTCTGCGCTGCGGGGGCGGTGCCGGTTGCCAAGGAAGGGGTTTGGTCGAGTGAGTAGCCGATGGTGAGACGGGGGCGCTGGGCGAGGGTCGCATGGTTGTCGGAACCGAAGCGCGCGAACACGTTGCTGCCAGTCGTATCGTTGACCATCTTGAGCATCAGGCCAAGAGGAGCCGCAGTGCCTGCGACATCGCCGACCTCCGAGACCAGAGCGGGGCTGGAACCGAACGTATATTGGGTGCCAACAGGAGCGGTGGTGGGATTGAATCCGGGGAGCGTGGCAAGCGTGGCGGCCTCATAGTCCGCGCCGGGCGCGCCTCCCGCCGCGGTCCACGGGTCGGCCGCATTGCCAGTCCGCGTGGGCCAGTCCGCGCCGGTGCCCGCACCATTGGCAGCGTTCGAGCCGTCGCCGGTGCCCTCGATGAAGTTTGTTAGCAGCTTGTGCAGTTCGAGCGTGTTGAGCGACGTGCCGCTGCCGGCGGAGACCGCCCAGAGATCGAGCGTGACGCTGTTGATCGTCGCCCCCACAGGAATCTGTGAGACGTCGAAGGAGAACAGACCGCGGAGCGCGCCGCCGTTCCGCCCGACGATGACCTGGTCGCGGGTGCCGGAGTTCATGGTCGGCAAGTCGCTGCGGATCAGGGTTGCAGCATGGGAGTATTCATTGACGCCCTCACGCAGGGTCAAGGAGGAGGACGGGGCGACGAGCACGGTCAGATTCTGATAGATGATGCCGACCGCGTTGGTCACCGTGCAGCGGAGAATGTAGATGCCATCCGCTGGGAAGGAAACCTGCGTGTCGGATGCGGCGGGATCGGCAAAGGTGGCGACGCCGGGCCCGGAAACCTGCGACCATGCGAGGGTGGTGCCCGATCCACCCGTGACCGAGGCGCTGACGCGCAAACTGAGCGTGTTCGATGGGACGGAGACGGAGTTTGCGGAGGGACTTGTGAGCGCGACGGTCGGATCGTCCACCGATGGGAAACCGGGGATCGGCGTCCAGACGAGGTTCACGCCGGTGCCGGAGTTTTGCAGGGAGAATGCGCCGTAGGTCGCGACCGGCCGCCCACCTGCGTCGGTGGTGATGGAGCCGAGTGCGAAGGAACCGGTCATCGGGGATGCGGTGATCACGGGGAAGGTTCGCGAAGTGCGCCAGAAGCTGTGGAGGAAATTCGTCGTGCTGCCGGGGTTGTTTAGCAGCACATCGACCTTCGCACCGGCGGTGACGCTGACGGCCGTCGCAATGACCGTGGCAGCCGATTCCGACGAGTTTCCGGACAGACCCCAGCTCGCCTTGCCGGTGGAGCCGAAGCCAAGGCTGCCGGAAAGTGTCATTCCGGGAGCCGACGGCGCGAGCGTGCCGTTAATGGTGGCGTTTCCGGCAATCACTCCGGTGCCGCCTAACGTGGTGCCGCTGCCCACGACCACCGCGCCGGTGCCGCCGAGGCCGCTGACCTTGAGGGTTCCCGCTGACACGGTGGTCGTGCCGCCGTGGGAGTTCGGTCCGTTCAGCAGGAGCTCACCGGGGCCGGTTTTCGTGAGACTGCCCGTGCCGGTCACCGGATTGGCAATGGCGAGCGCGATTCCGCTGTTGATGGAGAATGTTCCACCGCCGGTTCCCAGCGTGACACCGCCGTTGGAGCGATTCATCTCGAAGCCCGCGGTAGGTTGGAAAATGCCGTTGTCGAGTGTGAGCAGTCCGGCATTGAAAGCGACGGGGTTTCCTCCGAGATTCGACGGGCTACCGACTTTCAAAGTGCTGCCGCCGTTGACGATGACGGCACCGGTGAATGAGTCGTTAGCCCCCCCGAAGCTCACGGTGCCGACGCCGCCGTTGCCGCAGGTCAGCACGCCGGTGCCATCGAGTTCCGCAGAGATGTGGATGGTGCGGGTGGCGTCATTGGCGGGATAGAGGATGGAGTCGGCGGCAACCGAGATGGAGCCAGCCAGGGTGAATGAGGTGTTGCCATTGCCGTTTTCGATCCAACCGCCGTCGAGGGTGAGGTTGGCGATGGTGATGGTGTCGTTGTTTCCGCCCTTGAATTTCAGGGTGCTAGAGGGCGGCAGGGTGAGCGAATGCCCGCCGAAGGTGTAATTCCCTGCGGTGGGTGGCGTTCTCAAGTCAAACTGCGCGGCGGTGTATTCCTTCGCCAACGTGGGAGCGACGATGTCGTTCCAGTGGCCGATGGTATTGAAGGAGGACGCGCCGAAGGCATCGTCGGCTTGCAAGGCAATGACCGGGGAAGTGGCCGCGACGGACTGGTAGGTGGTCACCGTGAAGGCGGGCAACACGGCGGTGAAGACGCCTGCGGTCACACTGACGGCAGCTTGGCTGCTCAGGGAAAGTGCGTCCGAGGTGACCCAGCGGTCCAGCGAGGTGACCGTGGGGCAGCTTGCCAGATTGAAGGTCTGTGTCACCGGCCAGGCGGTGGGATTCGCGGCCACGATGACGAAGTCCTGCGACGCCGGATTCTTGTAGGCGGAAATCAGCGCGGTGGTGTTGCTGGTGACCGTGAAGCGCTGGAAACCGGGCCGCACGAACTTGCTGTAGTTCCCCATCACATAGAGACGCTTGGCGGGATTGGTAGTGCTGTTGCCGGCGATCGACCCGCTGCCGCTGCCTTTCAACCACCAGTAGTGATAGGCGCTCGCTTCCGCGACGGTCATGAAATCGTGGATCTGCTCGGCCACCGCGAGGCCGTTGGTGATGCTGACATCGGCGCTGGCACCGAAGTAGTGCTCGGTCTGCCAGAGCGGCACGGGTGCTGGCGACCCGAACTGGGTGACGGCGCTCGCGCTGCTGCCATAGTTGTGCCCGCCGAGAATGCCAACCTGCGCGGCGGTGGCGGGATCGTTCATCGTGTCCGCCGCGAGCGAGAAATTCCACTGGGCGGATTCCGGCAGCATGATCTTGGTGCCGCCCACACCCTTGGCGGTTAGCGCAGTCGATAGATAGGGCACAAATTCATGGAACTGCGCGGCGCTCCAGAGGCAGGACTCGTAGTCCGTCTCGTAGTTCGGCTCGTTCTGGATCGAGACGGCGTGAAGATTCACGCCGTGGGTGGTTTTCATCGCCAGGACGTAGTTTGCGAGCTGGTTCGCGTAGGTCTGATAGTTCGCCGGGCTTGAAATGAAACTGCCGCCGTTCCAAGAGTTCGATGTCTTGAGGTTGGAGGGCGGGCTCCATGGGGTACTCCAGACCCGCGCACCGCGATCCCTTGCCATTTTCATGAGATTGGCTTCGACCGTGGTGCCGTCCGGGGCGATGCGGGTGCGCAGCAGCGAGAGCCCCGCGCCATTCGGACCGGTGGAAAAGAATAAATCCGCGTCCGCCGTGGACCAGCTGCTGCCCCAGGCCGACGAGGCTCCGAAGCCGTCGATCAGCTGTCTGCCGACCGCGTAGTTGGCGGTGGCGGTGTCGCTGACCGTGGTGCCGGTGAATTTGAGGTTGTCCACCCACAAGGTGCTCGCTCCGACCAGCGAGGTTCCGCCCCAGATATGGACCATCACGTTTTTGATCTTGAGCAGATTCGGGTTCGTCGCGGGGTTGAGTGGAATGGTGACATGCACCCAGCCGGTTTCCGTGGCGGGGATATACATTCCGCCGAAATAGAGCTGGCCGTAACTCGGAGTGGCCATGCCGAACTCGACGCGCCCGAAGGTCTGCACGCCGCCGTTCAAGTAAGTCGCGGAACCCGCGCCGAATTTCACATCACACTCGAGCGCGGTGAACTGCCGCGCGCTGACCGACGGGCTGATTCCGTTGAAACCGTTGATGACGGTGAACTGATTGTTGGTGCTAGAGAAGTTTGCCAGGATCTTCATCGAGCCGGAAGCGGTGTTCGCATCCGCATCCGTCGTGGAGTCCCATGATAGCGATTGGAAGGCCCCGCCGAACCAATTGCTCCAGACGCTGCCGATCTTGCCGCCGGAATAGCTGAAGCCGTGGGTGCCCTCGGGCTGGAAGGCATCCACGATGGAAGTCACCGGCGTCCCGGTTTGGG
>JBEDKU010000153.1:0-5751 GCA_041172045.1 Verrucomicrobiota bacterium
GACCTCTCCCCTTCGGAAATCGGCAAGGGCGAAGGCTTGCAGGATTACATCACCCGCTCTTGGAAAAAAGACCGGCCGTTCACCCTGGCCGCCACGCACCGCTACTCATCCCACCACATCCTTCTCTATCAGTGGCTGCGACGGCACGGACTTTCCAATCCTTCCGACGTCGAAATCATTTTTCTGCCGCCTCCCCTCATGCCGCGCCACCTCAAGGCCGGCCACATCGACGGCTATTGCGTCGGCGAGCCTTGGAATTCAGAATCCATCCTCGCCGGCACCGGATGGTGTCCCGCCACGTCTTCCGATCTTTCTCATGGCCATCCGGAAAAGGTGCTGCTCGTCTCCGGCAAATTCCTGCGCGAACGAAAGGACGAGTCCACCATCCTCGTCGCCGCGCTGTTGGACGCCTGCAAGCTGTGCCAGGACCCCGCGTTCCGGAATGAAATGATTTCCATCCTCGCGATGAAGGAATACACCGGAGCCTCGGAAGAGGTCCTGAAAAACAGCCTTGGCAGCCATTTCAACACCGGAGCCGGATCCACCAGCGCCTCCGCCTTCCACGTCTTCCACGGCGAGTCCGTCAACCGCCCCACCGTCGAAAAGGCCTCGTGGGTGCTCGCCGGACTTCGCGCCATCGGCACCCTGCCGGACGTCACCTGCGGGTCGCTTTCCCGCATCTACCGCGAGGACCTGTTCCACGCCGCCACTCAGTGCTCGCAAGGGGCATGAAGCCACTTCATGACCACGATGAAGCGGCATCCGTGAGGCAAGCTCCATAAAGTCCGGTTTGGCATCCATGCCGCTCCATGGAAAGCGACACCTCCAATCCACCATGGAACCAAACCAATCATTATCCCGCCGGAAATTCCTTTCCGTCTCCACCAAGACCACCGCGCTCGGACTCCTAGCCTCCGGCCTGCCCACCGGCTGGCTCGGCGCGCAAACCGCCAGCGAGTCGCCGGAATCCCCGAACGTCAACTTCGGCATCATCGCCCTAACGGACTGCTCGCCCATCATCATCGCCCACGAAAAGGGACTCTTCAAAAAATACGGCATCAACTCTACCGTCACCAAGGGGGCGAGCTGGGCCGCCATCCGCGACTCGCTGGCCAATGGCGACATCCAGGCCACCCACATGCTGCTAGGCATGCCCATCGCCTCCACCATGGGCCTCGGCGGCGCGCCGAAGAAGCCGATGATCGCCCCCTGGATCCTCAACCGCAACGGCCAGTCCATCAGCCTCGCCAATTCGCTCAAAGGCAAGGTCGCCGCCGATCCGAAGGCACTCAAGCCGCTCGTCGATGCAGCCAAAGCCGCCGGCTCACCCATGCAGTTCGCCATGACCTTCCCGCCCGGCACGCACGCCATGTGGATCCGTTACTGGCTTGCTGCCGGCGGCATCAATCCCGGCGATGCCTCGGGCGGTGGTTCGGACATTTCCCTCATCACCATCCCGCCGCCACAGATGGTTGCTAACATGCAGGCTGGAAAAATGGACGGCTTCTGCGTCGGCGAGCCATGGAACGCCAAGACCATCAAGGACGATATTGGCTACACCGCCATCAATACCCAGGAAATCTGGAAGGACCATCCGGAAAAAGTCTGCGCCTTCACCGAGGAGTTCGCCGCCAAGAACCCCAAGACCGTCAAGGCCGTGCTCAAAGCTCTACACGAGGCCAGCGTCTGGCTCGACGTCATGGACAACCGCCCCGAGCAGGCGAAAATCGTCAGCGCGCCCACTTATATCAACTGTCCGCCGGAGTCCATCCTGCCGCGCCTCCAAGGCAAGTATGACATGGGCGACGGCCGCAAGTTCCGCGATCCCAACTACATGATCTTCAGCGAACGGAACTGCAACTACCCGCAACTCAAGTATGGAAAGTGGTGGATCACCCAGCTCCGCCGCTGGGGCTTCACCGAAGGCGCGCCCGACTACGAGGGCGTTGCCAAGCAAGTCATGCGCGGCGACATCTACGAGGAAGCCATGAAGGAGATCGGCTACACCCACGGCGGTGCCAGCACCGACAAGGAAACCTTCTTCGACGGCGCCATCTTCGATCCCGCCGGCGACATGGAAGCCTACGCCGCCTCCTTCGCCGTGAAGACACTCAAAGGTTAAAACAACTGGAGCGCGGAATTCATTCCGCGCGAATTCCCGGGGGCGGACCGCCCTGAACGGCCCGCCCCTATCCTCCATCACTCCCGCCACATCACCCCATGAAACTTTTCTACCAACTCAAGCTCGACGCCATCCTCCTGCCCGCCATCGCGCTGCTCATCTGCCTCGGCGGTTGGGCCATGATCGCCGGCCATGGCAAGACCACCGTTTCCGTGGACGACTGGGGTGACAAGGTCACCAAGACCGAGCGCTTCGGCCTGTCCAAAAATCTCCCGTCCCCCACCGAGACCTGGACCGCCAGCAAGCCCTACATCGTCGAGCCCTTTGCCAAGCGCGGCGAGCTTGACCAAGGCATCCTCCGCTTCGCCTGGCTCTCGTTGAAACTCGTCGCCCAAGGCTACGCCATCGCCCTCATCCTTGGCACCCCTATCGGATTCTTCCTAGGCCTGTCGAAAAATTTCACCCGCGCCTTCGATCCCATCATCCAGATCCTCCGCCCCGTCTCCCCGCTCGCGTGGCTGCCGCTCGGCATGGTGCTCTTCAGCGGCTTGAAAATCATGGATGCCGACGGACGCTCGGTGTTCGGCACCTCGGATGCAGCCGCGCTCTTCACCATCGCCATCTGCGCCATGTGGCCCACCGTTTTGAATACCGCCGTCGGCGTCCGCGCCGTGCCGCAGGACTATCTGAATGTCGCCAAGGTCCTCAAGCTCTCGAAGATGAAGACCCTATTCAAGATCCTCATCCCCTCCGCGCTGCCTTACATGTTCACCGGCTTCCGGCTGTCGTTAGGAATTGCCTGGCTCGTCATTGTCGCCGTGGAAATGCTCATCGGAAAACCCGGCGTCGGCGGCTTCCTCTGGCAGCAATACAATGCGAACAGCTACGCCCACATCATTCTCTCCATCCTCACCATCGGCGTCATCGGCTTCGTTCTTGACCGTGCGATGAGCCTGGTCGAAGGACGTTTCCGCTCGGCTTGATGAAATAAGATCTATATGACTTATGAGACCCATTCTTGAACTCTCCGCCGTTTCCAAAACCTACGGCCGCGCCCACGAACTCTCCACCGTCCTCCGCGACGTGAACCTCACCGTCGCGGAGGGTGACTTCGTCTCCATCATCGGTTACTCCGGCTCGGGGAAGAGCTCGCTCATCAACCTCGTCGCCGGCTTGCTCAAGCCCACCACCGGCTCCGCCCTGATGGACGGCAAGCCCATCGACGGCCCCGGCCCCGAGCGCGGCATTGTTTTCCAGAACTACTCGCTGCTCCCCTGGCTCACCGTCACCGAAAACGTCCGCCTCGCCGTGGACCAGTTGTTCCCCAACCTATCCGAGTCCGAGCGCGCGGATCACGCCGCCAAATACGTGGACATGGTGAAACTCACCCCCGCCTCCGGCAAGTATCCCAAGGAGCTCTCCGGCGGCATGCGCCAGCGCGTCTCCGTCGCCCGCACCCTCGCCGCAAATCCGCGCATCCTCCTGCTCGACGAGCCGCTCTCCGCGCTCGACGCGCTCACCCGCGCCACCCTGCAGGACGAGATCGTCGATATCTGGCAGAAAAACCGCACCACCGTCATCTGGATCACCAATGATCCGGACGAAGCCATCCTCGTCGCCGACCGCGTCATCCCGCTGCTCCCCGGAGCGGACGGAGCCACCCTCGGCGCCGAGATCCCGGTCGCCATCCCCCGCCCGCGCGACCGCAAGGAAGTCCTCAAAACCGCCGAATTCAAGGACCTCAAGCTCCAGCTCGTCAACACCCTGCTAGGCGCGAAAAAGGACAGCTCTCCCACCATCGTCAAAAAACTCACAGTTCCCGACATCCTGCCGGAAGACCTCGGTCACAAGCGCCAGTTCACCCTCTTCAACCGCCCTTCACCCCGCCGCCGTTCCCAGCTTCTGCGCGAGGAAATGAAGATCGAAGTCTAAGCGGCCGCCATCGCCGCCGGAGCGCTGGATTCATCCAGCCCGCGCAGCGTGGGGTTGATGGGAGGACCATGGGAAGAGGATGAAAGCCATATCCGTGAAGCCGCGAGGCCCGACCTCATTTATGTCCAACAACCGATAGGTTCGGGGCGATCGCTCAAACCTATCGTTGGGGTTCTGCTTCTTTATTTTGAATCCAGTCGCCGCGCCGCCACTCACCGGACTCATGCTCAACGCTCACGGTAGTCATCGTCCCGTCGGTAATCTTGAGCTTGATCCGATGAACCAGAGGATCCGTACCGATGAAAGTTGGAAGTGGGCTGGCGAAGAGGTCGTAGATCAGATGATCGTCTTTGTTCCATCCCGTGACGGTACCTCGCCCACGCGGACGCAGATGATCGCTACTCGGTGGAGTGAAGCCCGTCAGCTCTTTGTAACTTGGGAAGGCGACGCTGACGTATGTCCCATCCTTCTTCTGGCCGAAAACCTGACTCATGGAGTAAAACCTGTCGTTGATGGTGATGGCAAATGCCTTGGAGTCCGAACGCCACTTCACTGACACATGCTCTCTGAGCGGTCGTTGGTCGTCGCCCGGAGACCCGGAATATTGGATCGACTTTAAAACCTTCCCTGTCGCCTTATCGGTTATCTCAATTCTTGGATAACTGCCTTCCTTCCACTCGGGATCAATCTTGGGGTCTCGATCCACATCCATCACAGCATGAACTCTACCGTCTGGAGAATCTGATTCAGGCACGGCTGGGGTCGCTCCAAATGCGGAGGCTGCAGCGAGGATTAATGATAGAATCAATGTCTTCATTTCTAAGCAGAACGTTTGAAGGGCGCCCACCGGCACGGTTGAAGTGATGTTGAAATAAAATTGAAAAGCTTATGGCCGGTTGGCGCGCCAAGAATCGTTAGACCGGATTACAGTTGTTCCAGTGAGGCAGGCACCGGAGAGTGGTAATCAGCCATGGACAAAAGCCGACCGCCGCCGCAAAAGCGAGGGCAATCATATCGGCCAGTGGCGAGCCATGGGGGTTGATGGTCCCGCCACCAGCTGTCTGCACAAAGATTCGGAACTCCATTGCGACCATGCATCCAGTTGCGATCGAAAAAATGGCAGCAATGCTGATCGACAAGCGCGGATTCCCAAGGACGCCGCCCTTCCAGAATATCGGGAACAGTGCTAAGGCGGCAACCGACAGTGAGATAACTGTCATGCCGAAGTCAAAATCACCGGCTCCTAAATTACCGATTACGGGCAAGGTCGCAAGGACGCTCAGGATCACGGCTGAAACGGTGTAGGATCGTTTGAATGGAAGCATCCGGGTCTTTTCTTTCTCTTGCTCTAAGATCGACTGTTCGCGGCATCTTGGGAAGTGATATCCAAAAGACCCACTGGGGGAGGCTTGGCGGCTAATCCTTGATTTGACAGCAATTTCCCGGATGGAGCGTGTAGATACGGTGGGCTGGGATGGGGTGTTTGGGGGCGACATGCCGGTGCTGATATCACATCCCCATCGGCCTCGTCAGCTGCAGACTGAAGGTCTTGAGGACGAGGCGGCTGGCTTCTGCGGCGTAGGGCCAGACGGCGTCGGCGGCGTGCTGGATGACGCTGCGGCGGGTGTTGAGGACGTGGAGGAGTTCGTCGCGGTCGAGGCGGGCGAGTTCCTTTTCCTTGGTGGATTGCTGCTGGT
>JBEDKU010000154.1:0-5529 GCA_041172045.1 Verrucomicrobiota bacterium
CTGGGTGCCCTTGGTGAGGGCGGGAGCCACGGACTGGAGCTCGTAACCGATGATCACCAGCCCGTCGATGGTGACATCCGAGAAGTCGAAGCGGATCTGGGCGAGATTTCCGTAGGCATGCTCGCGGATGACCCGGAGCATGGCGGAGCCTTCCGCGTGGGAGCCCTCGACGGCCTCGCGGGTCCGGTGGGTGCCCATCCGATAGCTGGTGTAGCGGGAGATGAGGCCGTTTTGAAACAACAGCGCCCGCGTGTTCCCCGGGCCCACGTGCAGGACCAGCGTGGTGTCCTTCTGCATGGCGGGCAGGCTCTGGAGGCGGCGGCGGGTTTTCAGATAGATGAGGCGCGTCATCTCGCCGTCGTCGATGGTGCCGATCCGCAGCCCGCAGGCGATGCGGATGCGGTTCATGACGGTCTCGTGGTTGGTCGCCTCGCTGAGGATGTTGGTGGCCACGGCGCGGGTGACGCCGTGCGGGTCGAGGCCGAGCTCGGCGAGGGATTTCTGATAGCCCTTGATGATGGAGACCACCCGCTCGGTGGTGGAGGCGCTGACCTCTCCGTTGCGGAAAATATCGCGGGCGACTGGGGCCGGTTGTTCGAGGAAATCGACGGGGGTGAGCGTGCCGTCCGCCGCGCGCTCCGCGACCATCAGCGAGACCGAACTCGCGCCGATGTGGAGGGCGGTGAAGAGATTTTCAGCGGCGAGGGCTTTTTTCGCGGGCTTGCGGACGTGCGGCATCACACAAAGACAACGCGCAATGGCCGCTGGTTCAATCCCCAATGTGTGACAAGGCGCATCTTGTGGCAGTCGGGGCTTGTCAGCATGGCGGCACCTCGCGATAACGCCGCCATGCCAGTCACTGGAGCGTTGGAACGATATTGGGTGAAACCCGGGACCAAAGTGGACCTGGAAAAAATCGACGGAGGGGAGAAGGTTTTGTTCAAAGGGAGGGACAAACTGGACTTCGCGCCGCAGTTCGACGAGCTGCAGGACCAGCTCCAGGATCTTCAGAAAAAACTCTACGCGCAAAACAAGCACCGCATCCTGGTGGTGATGCAGGCGATGGACACCGGCGGCAAGGACGGCTGCATCAAGCACGTTTTCTCACGCATCGATCCGCAGGGGATCCACGTGCGCTCGTTCAAGAAACCGAGCGAGGAAGAGATGTCCTACGATTTTCTCTGGCGGGTGCATTCCAAGGTCCCGCACAAGGGGCAACTGGTGATTTTCAACCGCAGTCACTACGAGGACGTCATCGCCGTGCGGGTGAAGAAAATTTTCCCGGACGAGGTCTGGAAACGCCGGCAGCGGCACATCGTCGAGTTCGAGCGCATGCTGGCGGAAGAAGGCACGACCATCGTGAAAATCTTCCTGCACATTTCAAAATCCGAGCAAAAGCGCCGCCTTGAAGCCCGTCTGGCGGACCCGGTCAAACATTGGAAAATCAATCCGGACGATCTGGTGGACCGCGCCCACTGGGGGGAATTCATGACGGCCTACGAGGAGGTGATGACCAAGACTTCCACCGAGTTCGCGCCTTGGTATGTGGTGCCCGCCGACCGCAAGTGGTATCGGAATCTCTGCGTGGCCAGGATCATGTTGGACACGCTGAAGAAGCTGAACATGGAGTTTCCACCGATCAGCTGGGATCCGAAGTCGATCAAGATCGAGGATTGATGAACGGTTGGCTGAGAGCAAAGCGCCGGTCCGTGGCGGTGACGGCGGCCATTGCGTTCATCGGCTTTTTCGTCTCGATCATCGTCATCGCTGACAAGGCGGATGGCGTGCCATGGTGGTCGTTCATCGATCAAATTCCGTTTGGCGACAAGGTGGGGCATTTCGGGTTGGTCGGCACTTTGTCCCTGTTGTGCAACCTAGCGTTCACCGGGTGGAAATCCGGTAGGCCACGTTTCATCACGCGCACCACGTGGGTGTTGTTTTTCATGCTGTCATTGGAGGAGCTTTCCCAAGGATTCATTCCTCACCGGCATTTGGATGTTTTTGACTGGCTGGCGGATCTCGTGGGTCTGGCGGTCGGGCAGATGATCGCAGTGGAGATGCAGAGGCGTTTTCTGAAGTCTGCCAGCACTGAATTGTGACTGGGTTCCTGTGGGAGCGGATCGCCGGGAACGCGAGTCTCCAGACTCGCCGAGAAAGGATCGACAAAGCGAAGAAGCCAAAGGCGCTGGTCTTTGGCTTCCCTTTCGCCTGCGAGTCAGGAGACTCGCGATCCGGCCGGTTCAAATCACCCGCGACCACAGCACCTTGAGGTAGCGCGACTCCGGATAGTTAGAAAGCGTCGGATGATCCGGTCCGGCACCCGTGCGGTCGAAGGTTTGCAGCCGTTTGTTCCGGCGGTGGGCGGAGGTGATCACGATCTGCTCGAACTCCCCGGCACCGAGTTGTCCGGAGCATGAACAGGTGACGTAGAGTCCTTCCGGCGCGACGAGTTGCAGCGCGAGTTTGTTCAAATCCGCGTATTTCGCGATGCCGGTCTCGTCCTCGCGGCCGTGGATGAATTTCGGCGGATCGGCGATGACGAGGTCCCAGGTGCGGCCGTTTTCAATCATCGTCCGGGCCCAGGTGAAGGCGTCGGCGTGGGTGAATTTCACCCGTACGTTGTTCAAGTTCGCATTGCGCTTGGCCATCGCCACGGCGGTTTCGTCCAGGTCCACGGCGGTCACTTCTTCGGCCCCGCCAAGCGCGGCGGAGATCCCAAAGCCGCCGGTATAACAGCAGAGATCCAGCACCGTCCGGCCCTTCGCCAGCGCGCCGAATTTCTTCCGGCTGTCGCGCTGGTCGCAGAAAAATCCGGTTTTGTGGCCGTCGCTGAAATCCACCTCATAGCGCACGCCGTGCTCGCGGATTTTCACCGACCGCACGTTGTCCGACTCCACGCCGCCGCGATGCGGAATGCCTTCGATGCGCGCCAGATCCTGGTCCACGCCGACGACCACGCGCTTCGTGTCAAAGCATTCGTGGAGCAGTGGCAGCCATTTCGGCAGGCGCTGCCAGGCGGCGAGATTGGTGATTTCCACCGACAGCACGTCCGCGAACTTGTCCGCCACGATGCCCGGCATGAAATCCGCGTCGCCGTGGATCGCGCGGTAGCTGTCGGTTTCATTGTCCAGCTTGAGCACCTCGCGCCGCAGGTTCGCCGCGCGGCGGATGGCGTTTTCGAAAAACGATTCGTCCTCAAGCTCTTCCAGCGAATGGCTCACCACCCGCAGCGGCATGCGCGATTTCGGGTTCCACAGGCCCCAGCCGAACGGCGTGCCTTCTTTCCCCAGCACCAGCACGAACGAGCCCGGCGACGCGTCGCGGGAAACCTCGCCGATCATTTTCGGCCAGATCGAGGGGTGGAAACTTTGATACTTGAGTTGGACAGTCGGCACGGCGGCAACGAATGCTGAAATCGCCGCCGACTCAAGGATTAAGACGCCCGCCGCCCGGTCAGAATCTTGTAAAACGAGCGCGAGCGGATTTCCTCCAGCGTCAATCCGGTCTCCAGCGCCTCCGCTTCCGTGATCGCTCCGCAGGCGATGCCGCGCAGGAAAAAGTTCAGCAAGCCCTGGCCCGTCGCCGCGTCGTCGAACACATCGCCGAAGAGCGAGGCCAGCGCCGCTTTCTCCACGAACGCCTTCAAACGCCCGGACGCCGCTTCCAGTCCTTGCAGGAAAAAGCTGTAAACCGCCGCGTAGCGCGCCACGAACTGCGCCGGGTGGAGGTCCCATCCTTGATAAATTCCATTCAGCAGCGAGTGCAGGTTGTCATCGTAACCAAGCTTCCACGCGCCGTGCACTGCCGCGAAATTCCGCGCGATCTGCTCCTCCGTCAGTCCCTCGCCCCGATTCGGCGCCACCGGCAGGATGTTCGTCGCGCCATCGGAAATGTGCACGCCGGTGCCGGCCAGCGAGACGATCATGTGCGCCCGCGCGAAGTCGCAGGTCGGGTGGCCCATCGCCTGATAGGCCGCGGTGATCCCGCTCGACGCCGTGTAGTCGTAAACGCCGAAATGCACGCTCCGGCAGCGGCCTTCCGCCGCCTGGACGAACGCTAACAACGGGCATTCCCCATGCCGGTCGATGATAGCCTGCGGCGTCTCGATCATCGGCTCGATGGGAATGCAGCCATGCGGCAAACCGAGTTTTTCCTCCAGCATCGTCAGCAAAGCCGCCGCCGCCGTCACCTGCGCGGCGAGCTGGACCTTGGGCAGGGTGACCACGAAATTTTCCGGCAGCTTGCCGCCGGTTTCCTTGACCAGCGTGGTGATGAAAATATCGAGCGTGCGGATCGCGCGGTCGCGCAGATCCTCATTGAACGGCTTGATCCGGATGCCGATGAACGGCGGCAAGGTTCCCGCCGCCAATCCTGCAGCGACTTGCCGGGCTCCTTGCTCGGCGTGTCCGTCCTCCTCACTATCCACCCGGTTGCCGTAGCCGTCCTCGTAGTCCAGCCGGAAATCCTCCACCGGCTCGCGTTGCAGTTTCTCCACGATCCGGGCATAAAGTTTTTCCGAAAAGGCGGGCTCCCAGTTTTCGCCCAGAACCCGGGTGAGAGTGCTCGAATCCGGCGCGTATTCCCGCAGCGAGCGCAAGGCCACTTCGCCGAGTTTTCCCGTCGAGTCCGCTTTGAAAAGATGCGCGCCACCGTAAACGGTGTGCACCGCTTGCCGCCGGTCCGACTCGCCGGGATAGGTGGCCATGAACGCGCGGTTTTCCGCGGCGAGGGTCGCCACGACGGGCGCGAGATTTTCCGGGGTCAGGGTGGTGTGGCTCATGGCGAATCGTGAAAAGGGTGGGATGTGCCGTCAAGGAATCCAATCTCTGCATTTTCAGCGCCAAGTTCCGCGCGGATTGCGTCTTGCCGGTCGGGCGCGGGGTCCTAGTCTCTGCCCGCTGATGAAACCAACCGAATACCTTTTCGCTCTAACCAATCCGGGATCGGAAAAAGCCCTGAAGCTCGAAGTGGAAACATCGGGACTCGGCTGGCGGCTCAGCTATCAGCGGCGGGGATTCGTGACGTTCAAATCCGACCAGCCGTTTTCGCTGGAATCTCTTGAAATCAATCTCGGTTGCGCCCGGCGTCTGTGTCTTTCCCTTGGCAAATCCACGACCCGGGAAGAGGCGGTGAATCTCGCGGGTGACGCGGAAATCATCCATCACGCCCGCTTCGCGGAGCGGAAAATGCAGGGCGTCGAAGGAGATCCGCCAAAAGTCGGCCAGCTCGTCGGCACCGTGGTGGAACTCGCGCCGGACGAATTCTGGACCGGCATTCACCGGCACACGCCGTTTCTCAGCCCGGATCCGGCGGGTGACGCCGGGATCGAAATGCCCGCCGATTCCCCCTCGCGGGCGTGGCTGAAACTTGAAGAAGCCGCGCGGTTCTTTGATTTGAAATTCACCCCTCGCGATATCGTCGTCGAGCTCGGCTGCGCTCCCGGCGGCGTGGTTCTCGCACTTTTAAACCGCGGAGTATCGGTCATCGGCGTGGATCCCGCGAAAATGGCGGACGTCGTGATGGCCTCGG
>JBEDKU010000155.1:0-7323 GCA_041172045.1 Verrucomicrobiota bacterium
CTCCACTTCCACGCCCTCGCGGATTTTTTCGAAAATGAGATTATCGCCCCGCCAAACCGAACGCTGGCGCGCCCCGTCGAGACTGATCCAGATCCCGGCGGACTCGTCCTGAATCGTAAAAGTCTCGCTATCGCTCCGCCAGGTCACCACCCCGCTCACCCGCACCGGCACAGCGGTCGCCGCCACCTCACGCGTCAGCGATCTCACCTCCGCGATACGCGTCAGCGTCTCCGCGGCAATCCCCTCGCCCCCGAGTAAAACCAGGGCGAACCAGCCAGAAACCATGCCCCGGCCCCACGAATCCCGCCTCGACGCGAGGTCAAAGATCCGCGATTTCCTGGACGCCCCACCGCTACGCTTCATGACTGAAAATGGATGCTCCCCACCCAAACCGAAAGCGCCAAATCACCGCGCCCGGTTTCCTCATCCAGGACCCGGACCGCCAAATCCCGCCTCCATGCCGGATTTGGCAAATCGCCACGCCCATGGGGGATGCCGCAAATTCAATCCCCCCGGCTGAAACCCTAGGGCTTGCACCCGCAGAAATGCTGGTGTATCGCCTCCGCTCTGGCGGGTAAAACCGCGCCTACCCCATCTCTTATGATCAAGTGGATTCTCCAAAAAATCGTCGGCAGCAAGAATCAGCGCGAAGTGCGCCGCATCCGCCCGACGGTGGCCCGCATCAATGAAATTGAAGAGGCCCTTCAGCGTGAACCTGCCGAGAAACTCGTGGAATTCACCGAGAAATGGAAATCCCACCTCGCCCGTTACCACGCCCTGGAAGTCCCGGCCAAGCCGGTGATCGAGCGCATGGATGACCCGGAACTCCGCGCCACCGCCGAGGCCCTGGAAGCCCGCCTCGCCCCGCTCCGCGAGGAATTCCCCTCGCTCCCCGCCACCATTCTCGCCACCTCCAAGACCATCGAAGCCGCGAAGGCCGCCTTCCACGAAATCGAGCCGGAGTTCCCGAAATCCCGCGCCAAGTATCTGGAGAAAATCCTCCCTGAAGCCTACGCCGTCGTCAAAAACGGCGCCCGCCGCCTCTGTGGCACGGAGATCATCGTCAACGACCGACCGCTCGCGTGGGAAATGGTCCATTTCGACGTCCAGCTCATCGGCGGCATCGCCCTCCACCGCGGCATGATCGCGGAAATGCAGACAGGTGAGGGAAAGACCCTCGTCGCCACCCTGCCCGTCTATCTGAACGCCCTCACCGGCCTCGGTGTCCACGTCGTCACCGTCAACGACTACCTCGCCAAGCGCGACTCCGAGTGGATGGGATCGCTGTTCCGCTTCCTCGGCCTCACGGTCGGCACCATCCAAAACCAGATGCCACCGTGGGAACGCCGCGCGGAATATTCCTGCGACATCACCTACGGCACCAACGCCGAGTTCGGCTTCGACTACCTCCGCGACAACGGCATGGCCTCCACCAAGGACGAGCAGGTCCAGCGCGGCCACTACCTCGCCATCATCGACGAAGTGGACTCCATCCTCATCGACGAGGCGCGCACGCCGCTCATCATCTCCGGCCCGTCCACCCAGTCGTCCCACCAGTTCGACAAATACAAGCCGCTCGTCGAGCAGCTCGTCAAAAAACAGACCGAACTCTGCAACCGCCTCGCCGCCGAAGCCAAACAGTTCCTCGACGCGGGCGACCCGGTCGCCGCCGGCCGCAACCTTTTCAAACTCAAGCTCGGCCAGCCGCGCAACCGCCAGCTCATGCGCTTCATGGAAGAGCCGGAAATGCGCAAGCTGCTGGAAAAAGCCGAACTCTCCTTCCACCAGGACGCGCAGAAAAAGGAACTCTTCGAACTCAAGGAAGAGCTCTATTTCGTCATCGATGAAAAAGGCCACGACTCCGACCTGATGGAGATCGGCCGCGAGTTCCTCTCCCCCGGCGATCCGGAATCCTTCACCCTGCCCGACCTCGGCACCCTCTACGCCGACATCGATACCGACCGCTCGCTTACCGAGGAGCAGAAAATCGCCGCCAAGGACGAGCTCCAGATCCGCATGGACCAGCAGGCCGAGAAAATCCATAACATCTCCCAGCTGCTCAAGGCCTACTGCGTGTTCGAAAAGGACGTCCAGTATGTGGTCAAGGACGACAAGGTCATCATCGTCGATGAAAACACCGGCCGCGAGATGCCCGGCCGCCGCTGGTCCGACGGACTCCATCAGGCAGTCGAAGCCAAGGAGGACGTCTCCATCGAGAAGGAAACCCAGACCTTCGCCACCATCACCATCCAGAACTACTTCCGCCTTTATCAAAAACTCGCGGGCATGACCGGCACCGCCGAGACGGAGGCCGCCGAGTTCCACGACATCTATCGCCTCGACGTGCTGCCGATCCCGACCAACACGTCGAACATCCGCATCGACGAGAACGACCAGGTCTTCAAAACCCGCCGCGAGAAGTTCAACGCCGTCATCGCCAAGATCGAGGAAGCGCATGCGAAGGGCCAGCCGGTCCTCTGCGGCACCGCCTCCGTCGAAGCGTCGGAAACCCTCGCCCGCATGCTCAAGCGCGCGAAGATCCCGCACTCGGTGCTCAACGCGAAGTTCCACCAACAGGAAGCCGAGATCATCTCCGGCGCCGGCCACCTCGGCGCCGTCACCGTTTCCACCAACATGGCCGGCCGCGGCACCGACATCAAGCTCGCTCCCGGCGTCCCAGAGGTCGGCGGCTTGTTCGTCATCGGCACCGAGCGCCACCAGTCCCGCCGCATCGACCGCCAGCTGCGCGGCCGCTGCTCCCGCCAGGGCGACCCCGGCCGCTCGCAGTTCTTCATTTCCTTCGAAGACGACCTGATGCGGAACTTCGCCGCCGCCGACCGCATGACCCAGATGATGGAGCGCTTCGGCATGAAGGAAGGTGAAGCCCTCGAACACTCGTGGCTCAACCGCTCCGTCGAAACCGCCCAGAAGCGCGTCGAACAACGCGACTACACCGGCCGCAAGCGCGTGCTCGATTTCGACGACGTCATGAACATGCAACGCGAGGTCGTTTACGGCTATCGCAACGAAGTCCTCACCACTGAAGTCCCGCGCGACCTCGTCAACGAGATCATCGAGGAAACCATCCCCGCCAAGGTCCACGAATACATGGCCGATCGCGACGACAAGGAACCCGACTACAACGAACTCCTGCACTGGGTGAACGCCACCCTGCCGGTGAGCGTCACCGCCGACGATTTCCTCAACAGCCACAACGAGGAATCCATCTCCGCGATGCTCGTGGACAAGGTCAAACAAGCCTACAACATCCGCGTCGGCGACCTTCCGATGGAAGTGCTCGACCAGGAGGAGCGCCGCATGGTGCTCGTCGCCATCGACAAACAATGGCAGGCGCATCTTTATAACATGGACGCCCTCCGCGAAGGCGTCGGCCTCCGCGCGCAAGGCCAGAAGGACCCGCTCATCGAATACAAGAACGAAGCCTACAACCTCTTCGTCACCCTGATGGATTCCATCAAACAGGAGGCCCTGCAGAACCTGTTCCGCTCCGCCGCGAATCTCGAGGCCTTCCTCCAACAGCTCCGCAACGCGCCGCAGCAACTCCACGGTGGCGAAGCCGCGCTCACCCAGGACAACATGGCGACTTCCGGCAGCTCCGCGAATCTCGACCCGTCGTCCATGCCCTCACCGACAGGCACGACCCTCAAGCTCAACCTGCCGAAACGCAAACCGAGCTTCTCCATCGAAACCACCGGCCGCAACGCCCCATGCCCGTGCGGCTCCGGCAAGAAGTTCAAGCAATGCTGCGGCAAGGACGGCGAAGAGTGAACCGCTGATCAGTTCCCGGTTTTCACTTCCCATTCATAAAGCCCGGCGGAAAATCCGTCGGCTTGTTCCAGCTCAATGCGCAGGGCGCGGGTGGTCACGGGCTGGATCTTCACGCTCACCGGTTCCCCCTTTCGGATCGCGTAATCCGGCGAACCGGGCGCGGGCCGCCACGCGCCGGCATCGTCCTGATAGGAAAACCGCCACGACTTCGGCAGGCGGCATTCCCCGACGCCGGTGTCATCGAACCATGAGACGGTGACGCCCTTCACCACCACCGGTTTTTCAAACTCATAGGAAATCCATTCCGTGCCGCCCTTGTGCGGCCAGAAATCAAAGTTAGGCGCGAAGCCGTCGGTGGCGTTGCGCGGCATCTGCTGGTCGTTGATCCGCCCCTTGTCCATGCCACCGCGGGCGAAGGACACACTGACCTTGGCTCTCGACGCCGCGGAGGGCGCGGGCACCGGACGCACATGTTCGGCATCGCGGCCGAGCCAGACCGTCATCGGCGAGAGCCCGCGGTTGTTCCATGAAGCGTAGGGAATGGCGGTCAGCTGGGTGGGCTTTTCCTCAAGGCCGCCGTCTTTCCGCAACACGCGTTTTGCGTCGGAGACTTCGAGCACGGTGACTCCGCCGAGCAGGCCGGGCTTGAAAACAGCGTTCGCCTGCGCGGAAACGGGCAGCGCCACATCGAAGACCGAGTGGTCGTTGTCGAGCCCCTCGAACGCATAAACGACCGGCCCGCGCTCAAGCGCGACCTGACCGCGGGTGGCGGCGATCTTCGGATTTCCGGCGACCCGACGCACCGGCATCGGCAGGCCTAACTCCACGACATCGCCCGCCTTCCACGAGCGGGAAATCATCGCGTAACCGTCCTTCACCTCGGGCTCCAGCAGTTCGCCGTTCACCGTCACCGTCCACGCGGCGGGCGTGGGATCGTCGTAAGCGTAAAGACCGCCCGGCAACGGCTGGCCGCGGACCCAGCCGGGAATGCGCAGGCAGAGCGCGAAGTTTTCCTCCTTCGCCGGAGTGACGGTGAACTTGACGGAGCCGTCCCACGGATAGTTCGTTTGCTGGGAAAGTTTCACCGCGGTTCCATTCACCTCGGCTCGCGCGTCGCCTTGGGCGTAGAGGTTTACAAACAGATTCCGGTCGCGGACGGCGTAGGCGTAACCGCCGAGCGAGGCCAAGGTGCGCAGGACGTTGGGCGGGCAGCAGGCGCAGCCGAACCACGGCGCGCGGCCGGCGTGGCCGTGGTTGTTCACCTCCCTGCCGTCGTATTCGAGCGGATTCGGATAGAAAAAGCGGTCGCCGGAAAGCGAGACGCCGCTGAGGAAACCGTTGTGGAGCGTGCGTTCGAAGACATCCATGTATTTCCCGTCGCCCGTCATCAGGAACATGCGGTGGTTCCAGAACAGGAAGGCGATGGCGGCACAAGTTTCGTTATAACAACGGTGCGGCAGCTCGTAGTCGTTGCCATACGCCTCGCCGGAAGCGCGCGCGCCGCAGCCGCCGGTGAGGTGGAGTTTTTTACCGACCACATTCTCCCAGATGGCGGTGATGGCTTCGAGGTAGCGCTTGTCGCCCTTGAGCGCGGCAACGTCGGCCATGCCGCTGTAAAGGTAGTTCGCCCGCACGGAGTGGCCCACCGCTTCGCGCTGGTCGATGACCGGGATGCGATTCTGGCTGTAATCGCTGCCGCCGTGGCCGCGGGCATCAAGGAAGAACTTGGCGAGGTCGAGATATCCCTCGTCGCCGGTTTTCCGATAGAGTTTCGCGAGGCCCATCTCGATGACCTGGTGGCCCGGAGCGATGACCGGTTCACCGTCGCTGAAGTCCAGCCGCACCAACTCCGCGCTCTTCAGGCAGATCTCCAACAGCGACTTCGATTTCGTGGCCTGCTCGTAGGCCACGCCCGCTTCGTAGAGGTGGCCGATGTTGTATAATTCGTGGCTGAGTCCGGGATCCTTGAGCCAGCGTTGTGGATCGATCCAGTCGTGCGCCGGAGAATCCGGATGCATGGTCCGCCAGGTGTAGAGATAGCCGTCCGGCTCCTGTGCGGCGGCGATGCGGCCGATGATTCCTTCGACGCGTTTTTGCAACTCCGCGTCCGGTCGCACGCTCAGGCAGAAGGCGGCGCCTTCGAGGACTTTGTAAACATCCGAGTCATCGAACGGATAGACCGTCGGCGGCTTGTGCTGGAAATTTTTCTCACCGGCGGCGCGGCGCTTCATGGTGTCCGCGGCGAGGTCGAAATTTTCCAGGCGTTTCGAGGATTCGCATTGGTCGAGCGCGAATGGCAGCGTGACCTTGTTGTTGATTTCCTGGCGGTCGTGCCAGAGTCCGGCGGTGAAGCTGACGTCGGTGAACGGCACCGGCTTCACCGGATAGTCGGCGGCGGCGAGTGTCCCGGACGTCAGGAGCGCCGCGAGGAGGCGACACGGCGAGATGGGTCTCTTCATGAAGACGCTACGTGCGCGGGCCGCGCCAACTTGCCTCAAAGCGTGTGACCCATGCGCGTCCGCTTGGTTTCGAGGTATTTTTCGTTGTGCGGATTCGACGGCAGGGAAATCGGCATTTGCTCGACGATTTCCAGGCCGTAGCCCTCGAGGCCGATGACTTTTTTCGGATTGTTCGTCAGCAGGCACATCTTGCGCACGCCGAGGTCGTAGAGGATTTGCGCGCCCATGCCGTAGTCGCGGAGGTCGGAGGCGAAGCCGAGTTTTTCATTCGCCTCGATGGTGTCGAGGCCTTCCTCCTGCAGCTTGTAAGCGTGGATCTTCGCCGGCAGGCCGATGCCGCGGCCTTCCTGGCGGAGATAGAGCAGGACGCCGCCCTCGTTGGAAATGTGCTCCAGCGCGGCGGCGAGCTGGCCGCCGCAATCGCAGCGCTGGGAGTGGAAAACATCGCCGGTGAGGCACTCCGAGTGGACGCGGACGATGGTCGGCTTTTCCGGGTCGATGACGCCCTTGGTCAAGGCGAGATGGTGGCTGGCGTCGGTGGTGATCCGATAGAGATGGCAGTCGAACTCGCCAAAGTCGGTGGGCATTTTGACCGTCTGCTCGCGATAGACGAGTTTCTCCGAGCGCCGGCGGTATTCGATGAGCTGGGCGATGGTGCAGGCCTTGAGGCCGTGGCGGATCTGATAGTCGCCGAGCTGGCCGACGCGGGCCATCGTGCCGTCGTCGTTCATGATCTCGCAGATCACCGCCGCCTTGGGCAGTCCGGCGAATCCCGCGAGATCGAGCGCGGCCTCGGTGTGGCCGGTCCGGCGCAACACGCCCTCGGGCACGCCCTGCAACGGGAACACGTGGCCAGGTCTCACAAACGCATCCGGTCCGGCGGCGGGATCGGCCAGCAGCCGGATGGTCAGCGCCCGGTCGGCGGCGGAAATCCCGGTGGTGACGCCCTCGGCGGCATCCACCGTGACGGTGAAGGCGGTCTTATGGCCCTCGCGGTTGCGGCGGGTCATCTGCGGTAGGTCGAGCTCCTCCGCGCGCTCGGCGGTGATGGGCGTGCAAATCATGCCGCGGGCGT
>JBEDKU010000156.1:0-4262 GCA_041172045.1 Verrucomicrobiota bacterium
ATCCTTCGTCGTGCGAAGGTCCGCCTCCGGATAGGTGCCCAGCTTCCAGCCCAACTCGAAGGCCTCGATCGTGTTCTCCGGCACGAGTTCACCCGCACCGCGATGGCTTTGGATGACAAAATCATTGAGCGTCACATGCTCCGTTACGTTCCACGGCCCTCTCGAGGGCTTGTCTTGGGCGGTCAGGATGCCGACGAGAGCAAGCAGCGGAAATAGGGTGAGTGTGAATTGTTTCATGTTGGTGTTTCACACTACGCGACAAAATCCGTGAAAGCTCAACAAATGGCGGATTGAGTTGGAGATCCTTGGTGATGAGCGCCGGAAACAACGATCCCAAGTTGCCGGGGCTATCAGGCAGGCCTTTATTGGATTTTCCAAACAGCAACTCCAACTGCCCGGGCGGCAGCCAGTTCCTCACGACCCAACCCTGAGCGGCAGGCCCACCCGCCACGGCACCTGACCGAGCCTGCGGACGAAAAAGCATTGGCGGATCCGCCAATAGACGCGTTGCGGCATCCCGCGCAGATTGCCCCTGATCGATGATGAACCCGGTAAAAAATCGATTTAAAACCCTCATTCCCGCCATGAAGAATCTGACCGCCGTGCAATCCGACTGGGATTGCGTCATCGCTTGCATCCGGTGGTTCAAGCCTCTTTTTCTTTACCACCTCCGACTGGCCGCCTTCCTGGCCGCCGCGCTCCCTTGTTTGCGTGCTGAAGTCCCCGCCATTGGCATCGGGATGGGTCCATCAACCTCCTTTGTCATGGAGCGCCCGGCACCAGCAAGTGCGGCTGTCTTCAAAGGTGTCAGAACCTTCACGCTCGACGCTCCGAACATCTCCCTGAACCCGACGGGTGATTGGAGCCTGTTTGTCGCAGTCAAGACTCCCGATTCTTCCGACCACACTACGGGGGTGGTGCTGAGCATCGGATCCCCATCCGACAACCTTTTCACCGATAGCGGTGAGCTATCCATCACCTGGTGCGCCTATTATGAAAACCCTTGGAGCCAACGGAATTTCTCATATTCGTTTGTCGTCACAGGCAAGGACGATGCAGGCACGGCGGTGTCGGCGCGCAAGCCTGTCAACGGCGGGGCAACGTTCTTTTCCAAATACGTGACCCCGCTGGTCAGCGAGGCGGGATTCAACGATGCGAAGGTGCATGGCCTGGTGATTCAACGCCGGGCCGGAGTGGTTGAGTTTTGGGCAGTTGGCCCCGCCGGGGCGCGCATGATGGACAGCGGACCGGTCGGATCCAGTTTCAAAGGCATCACGGATAAGCCTTTGCGCATCGGTGCCGCGCAATTGATCACCCAGCCATCGTGGCCGGGAACTTTTTTGGGATATCAGGTTTCCGCACCGGTGCAGGGCCTGGTGATTTATAATGGCGGGTGCATGACTCCCGTGCAGATGAGCCGGATCTATCAGGGAGCACACGCTCAGGACGTTCTGCCTCTGCAAGCCTCGCGCGATGATCGCTATTATCCGGGCACGATCACGGCCGGGGCGCTGGATGAGTTGGTCAGTTCTAAATCCGGAATCATCACAGGGACGGGGACGCTTGCCACCGGCGCTTCCCTATTGCCCGTCAGCGTAAGCGATGACGTCATCGTTGACATGGACGGAAACGGGCAGGTTCTGCCGCGCGATCCCCCGCCGGCGACCACTACCACGGCCCGCTTTTGGGGCACGCGGGTGGGCAATCCCACCGACATCAGAATGCGCGCTGTTCAGTGGAATACCTCCACGACGACTCCGGTGGTCGCTGTCGATTGGGTGACCGTCGCTACCGGTGTCGCAAACGGTCAAACTTGGATCGGCGAACTTCCCGGGGTTCCTCATGCTTTTGCAAATTACGACTGTGACGTTTCCTGGAAAGATGACAGCGGAAACTGGACGGCTCCCAAGCGACTATACCGGCGCTGGTCGGTTGGCATTGTGGTCGGCATCGGGGGACAGTCCATTGTCCAGAAAATGCGCGATTCCGGCGGCACCGTCCGGACGGTGGACCCGAAGGTGAACGGGTATCTCAGAGCTTATTACGACATGAGCCAGAACTCTTCCGGCTATCAGGATCAGGGGCAAGACCAGGGATGGTTCAACCGCTATACCACCAATACAGGGCAGAATTTCGGCGAAACCCGCATGGCGGAGCGGCTTGCGTTATTGGCGGGCTGTCCCGTCGGCATCGGGAACTTTGCGGTCGGCGGCTCGCCGATTGCCACCTACTTGGGCAATACGGACAAATGGGCTCGCTGGAGACTATTCATCCAGCGCAATCGCCCGCAGATCGGGATTTGGGGAAATGGACAGGGTGACACCAACTCCTCGAAAACCCAGCGGTTCGCAGCCTTGGATCAACTCCTGGCTCAGTATGATGACGCGGTGCGGACCGCGCCGGGCGGGCCATGGAATTATAAATTCCTCATCTATCCGATGAACGGAGACTGGAGCAACGGTGATAACATCCGGACTTATGACATGGAGTGGGCCGCTTCTCGCGCGGGACAGGGCAAACCCGTCGGAGTGCTCTGTTATACGCTCGATACGATCACGGAAGATGGAACTCATCTCGTTGCCAGTGATAGTGGACTGGGCACTCTTGCATACCGCATGGCGGAAACGCTCGCCCACGCGGTTGGATCGATCCCCCACAGCGGTCTCGGGCCGCGCATTGATCGTTTGAACAGCTCCTGGAGTGCAACCGGGAGTGTCACCACCGTTAATCTCGCAGTCATTCAAAATGGCGGAACCGCGCTGGTTGCCGGCACCGCCGCCGGCGTTTCCCCGAGCGGTTTCAAGATCAGTGTGAATGGCGGTAACTTTGCCGCACCGGCAAGCGCTCTGATTGTGGATGCCACCCATATCACGCTGACGGCAAACACCGCTGCGACGAATTCCGTTTCGGTGACTTATCAGGCAGGATATCCGGGGACGCTGTCGAAGGCCGCCAATGGCGGAAACATTCCAACCCGGGCACAGGCGGGAACGGACCTCGCAGTCTATGACACCCGCTCCGATGGAGTGATTGCGGGGCTTCCCGGGTTTCCTCTGGAACCGATTCCTACCGCGCATCCTTTGCTCCTCACGAAACAAGGGGGAGTCGCGGTGGACAGCGATGGCGACGAAATCCCGGACCACTGGGAGGACGCGCATGGATTGAACCGAAACAGCGCGACCGATGCATCACTCGATAGCGATAACGACGGAACCCGCAATCTTCAGGAGTTCAAAAACAGCACCGATCCGTGGAAGACAGCGGACACTTTTCGCCTCAATTCAATCAAGGCCGGGGTCGGCGACGGCAACACCATCCAGCTCGTTTTCGCCAGCCTGGAAGGGTATAACTACCGAGTGGAGACCACATCGGATATGACCCACTCCCCGTGGACGCCTTTGGGCGACGTTGTGGGGACGGGCGGAGATCTTGAGGTGCAAGACTTGGCAGTGATGGCCACGGAGCCGAAAGCATTTTACCGGGTCCGGACCCTTCCATGAATGGTCCCGCTTTGCCGGCTCACGCTTGTTAGCCGGGGCTGGCCTCGTCGACGCAGGCCATCACAAATCCGCGCCCGGATAATGAAAGCTAGGTTGTCTGGCCATGCTCAAGGCTGCGGCGTCCCTCCCCGCCGACAGGCCTTTTGTGAACCCGTGAGCAATGCCCCCATTCAAGGCCCATCGGCATGCCAACGCAACCTTCGGCGGCAAGGCGATCTAAACCATCGGCGGCACAAGCGGGGGGCCAACAGCAAGTCGTCTTTCAACCGGCGACCCCACGAGTCCGGAGAAAAACCCATTAATCTCCGGAAGCTTGCGTTTCGGTTTCATGCCGACCCGATTTCAGGGTTTCGGCGCAGGACTGGGTTTGGGGGCGGCTGTCCCGCCAAAGAGCTCTTTGAACCTGGCTGCTGATTTTGGGAAAATGGTCTCGTGGGCATTTCCGTTGAAGCCGGGGGACAGTTGGTGTCCTCCGTCTGGTGCCTCGACGTCAAAGTAGCAGTGAAACAGAACATTGTTAGTCGGGTCGTTGATGAACTGATGCACCTGCTCAATGTAATGGACATTATCCATGCCGCCATGCCCGTCGCCTCGTTTGCAAAGGCCCCACTCGGGAATGGAGAAGGGTTTGTTGTGTTTGACGGCGAAGTCTTTCCAGAACAGCAGCCCATGGCTGCCTTTATAGATGTCATCCCAGGCTTGGTGTTGGCGCTTTTCAATTTCCTCAGGGGTCGCGTCTTTCGGCCATGGGTAGATATTTTT
>JBEDKU010000157.1:0-2894 GCA_041172045.1 Verrucomicrobiota bacterium
CTGGCCCGGTGCCCACTTGGAGCGAGGCGACATTGAGGCTGTTCTTGTCCAGGAATCCCTTGTCGGTCTTGACGAGGCTGACCGCCAGGCCGTTGGTGTCATCCACGCTGGTCCCACCGGCATCCTCCCCGGAAGTCGCAGAGGAATAGATCAGCCCGACCTCGCCGGTGCCGCCGAGGAACGACCAGTCGTAATACCGAAGGTCAAAGTTTGTCTTACTGAAACCGGCCGCGTTTGTCGGATCCGGAGAATCAAAACCGTTGTCAATCCCGCTCTGCGCGCCATCGCCGATCCATGCGAACGCCATTTTTCCCTGTCCTAGCGACACGTCCTCGATCCCGCCGCCGCCGCCGCTCATGTCCCAGAAATAGAAGTCGTTCATGTTGATGTCGCGACGCCGATAGAACCGGTTTCCCGCCCAGAACTTCGCGTCCGGCATTCCAGGAATCACATTGGCGAGCGAGCCCCAGACCTCGGGCGAGGCGAACTCGGTATCCGAGGCGGTGCCGTAATTGTCATACGGGTTATAAAACGAAAGCCGGTAGGTCATGCGGGCGACGGGACCGTCCAAGCCGCCGCTCCCGCCTTGGAACATGCCCACCGGATAGAAGGTCTTGGCAAACGCGAGCTCACCGTAGTTCTCCGCCTCGTTTCCCAGCCGGTATTTCGCCAGGTCGGGAATCCCGAACGCCTGCTGCGGACCGCCCTCGTTGGACCGCCCGTAGCCGGCGCGGAAATAGCCGGTGATGTCGAGATAGCCTTCCAGCACTTCTTCGATCCTCTCGGCGAGCAGATTTTGCTCGCTCAAGCCCCTGGCCAAATCACGGATTTCGGTGTTCCCGTCGAACCGTTGGTCTGCCGCCCTCTTTTGGTTTTTTTCGAACTCCCTGGCCTGCGCTCCCTCGACTTCCGCCTTGGTCCTTTGCTCGGCATTATCCGGCTCCCGGGTGGATTGACTCCGTGGCTCGCGTTTCGCATCATCAACCTTCGCGGTTCTTTTCCGTGGCTTGGGAGTTGCCGGATTATCGGCATCCAAAGGTGTCCCGTGACCTTGCGCCGGTTCCGCCTCCAACTCCTGAATCCGGGATTCAAGTTGATTGATCCGCTTCTCGTAGTCACCCCGCAACGCGTCGAGCTCCTTGCGGAGTTCCGCTGTTGCGTCGTTTTGGCCCAGGCCAAGCGCCGCAGATCCAAACCATATTCCGCCCGCACACAATAACGGCTTTTTCACCCCCTCATCAATCTCTCACCACACACAGCCGTCAAGCCGAATCCTAACGACTGATAAATTAGCCGGAAGCCTGCCGCCGCATCCATGTCGCGAAACCGACTGTCACGACGAGAAGGCCGGAAAATTTCCTTGAATTTCCAATCAGGCACGCTGAGCCTGCGCCCGGAATCGATGAATCTGTTCTTTTCATGGGTAATGGTTTTTTGCGTGATGGCCGGCTTGAATGTCCGCGTCATCGGTGCGGATCATTCCCATTTGAAACCGCAACACATGTCCGTGGACACCTGCTGCGGGCATGAGAAACCACCGGCTCATCCCCACGACGACGGGCAGCACGACGGCGACTGCCATCATCATCACTGTTGCGTACAGGCCCAGCCCATGACTCTGGAAAGCGACCACCTCAAGCGGTTTGCAAATCCCGACTCGCAGCGGCTGGCCTTCCGGCATGAAGGCGAGATTTCGCCGGAAGAGCCGTTTTTGGGTTCCGAAAAGCCCCCGTTGATCTGAGCGCCCATTAGCCGTGCTCCGGCGTGCCCATGAGGCGCGCTGTCCCCACCCGTCTGGCATCACTCCGCCAACGGCGGGGATTTCTCCCAGGTCCGTTTTCCACATGTCGATCGCACGTTTTTGCGACGCCTTCATCTCAACTCCCATGTCCAATCTCTATCCACTGGCCGTGCTGGCGCTTGCCTCCATGGTCTATCCACTCCGCGCGGAGCCGGCGGTCGTCGTTTCGCTCGCAAGCGTCGGCAGCCGCATCCGCGCCCAGAACCCCGAGCTCGCCGCCGCGCGCCTGCGGATTCAGGAAGCGGTCGGCCGCATGAACCAGTCCGGCCGCCTCGCGAATCCGGAACTCGAATCCGGCGTCGAACACAACCCGAATTTCCGCGAAGGGAAATTCGAGATCGGGTTCACCCAGCGTTTTCCCGTCACCGGTCGCTTGAAATTGGAGAAGGAAATATCACTCACCGAACTTCATGCCTCCGCGGCCGAGGTCCGCGAAGTCGAGCGCCAACTCACCGGCCAAGCTCGCGAAGCCGTGGTCAAAATCCTCGCCAGCCGCCAGCGCCGCGAACTCGTCCGCGAGCAATCCCGGGTGTCCGGTGAATTCGCGGAATCCCTATCGGACATCGCCGCGAAAGGCGAAGGGTCGATGCTCGACGCCGGCCAGGCCAAACTCGACGCCGCCAGCCTCGCGCTGGAAACCCGCCAGCTTGATGCGGCGGAAACCGCGCTGGTCGGTGGGTTGAAGCCTTTGTTGGGCATGCGCCCCGGAGAGGTCCTCAGCGTCGGCGGTAGCTTGTCGGAACCCATACTGCCAGCCACCGGCGCCGACCCATCGCGCCGCCCGGATTTACAAATGGCCAAACTCGCGGCCGCCGCCGCCGCGCAAGGCGTCACGCTCGAACAAGCACGCCGCTACGACGACGTGGAGGGCGGGCTTTTCGCCGGTGCCGAGCGCACCGAGGACGCTCCCGACGGCTATGACAATGAAGCCATCATCGGCCTGCGTTTGAAAATCCCGCTACCGCTCTGGAACAAGAACGAAGGCGCGATCCAGGAAGCCGAAGCGAAACAACAGCGCAAGCAAATGGAAGCCGTGGCCCTCAGCCGCAGCATCCAGCTCGAAGCGGAAACCGCACGCACTGAGATGCAGGAA
>JBEDKU010000158.1:0-7436 GCA_041172045.1 Verrucomicrobiota bacterium
GCACTTTAGCGCGTGTGGCCGCCATGGCTCTTTTTATCATCGGATCCGCCGTCCTTCCGGCATCCGCATGGCCGCCGGTAAGAGCTCACCCGCAGAACCCCTACCTCCTCGAGTTCCGCGGCCGCCCCACCCTCCTTCGCACCTACGGCCCGCACTACGGCTGGCTGTTCGACTCCTCACTGTCCTACACGCCTCATTTCAATGTGTTCCAGCGGGACGGCATGAACCTCACCCGCATCTGGTGCATGGGCTACCCGGCGGACAACCCTCAGGACTTCATCCAACCGTGGCAGCGCGCCACCACCGGAGCCAATGCCTTGGACGGATTGAAAAAGTGGGACTTCAACACCTGGAACGAGGCCTATTTCACCCGCCTTAAAACGATGGCCCAGGCCGCCAGCGACCGTGGCATCGTCGTCGAGTTCACTTTCTTCTCCGTTTTTTATGAGGACGCCGAATGGACAAGAAGCCCCTTCCATCCGTCCAACAACGTGCAGGGCTACGGTTCGGCGGCCAATCGCTACGAGTGCATGCGCCAGAACAGCGTCAACGCCCTGCTCCTCGAGCGGCAGATCGCGGCGGTGAGGCGCATCGTCCGGGAACTCAACGGCTTCGACAACGTGACCTATGAAATCGTCAACGAACCGTTCTGGAACGAGCCCGGCATCAAGGATGCCGAAGAAGTGGCGTTCCACAACAGCATGCTCGCCGCCATCCGCGAGGAGGAGGCCGTGCTGCCTAACCGCCATCTCGTCGCCCACAACTTCCCGCAGCAAATGAGCGCGATGTCTTCCGACTTCGACACCCTCAACGAGCACTACCCCGCCGCGGTCCCGGGATCCACCATCGCCGGCGCGGAAGCCCTGCTGACCAACCACTACTCCCGCGGCAAGATCCTCTCGCTGGATGAAACCTATACCGTCAACGAAATCCAAACCCGCCTCGAGGCATGGATGTTCTTCATCGGCGGCGGCGGGATTTACGACGGCCTGGACAACGAGGGGGTGGTCTATACATGGACGGTCACCTCCGGCGACAACCCGCTCGGAAATTCCATCCGCGGTGCCGTGCGCAACAGTTGGACCTACATGAACCAGCTCCACCTCACCAAGCTCCGCCGCAACCTCGCGTGGGTCACCGGCGGCCTGCCTTCCGGATCCACCCTGCAGGCAAGCGCCAGCACCGGCCAGCAATACGTCGCCTACCTTCACCACGGGCAGAAAAGCCTCACCAACTTCCAACTCAACTACAACCCGATCCAAACCACCAACCACAGCGTGTCATTGAGAGTGAACCTGACCGCCGGCACCTGGCGGGCCGTCTGGACGCGACCTTCCGATCTGACGGAACTATCCGTCCAGACGTTCACCACCAACGGAGGACCGATCATCCTCAACACGGTCACCTACCAGGCGGATGTCGCCCTGCGCATCGACCGGACCGACGTTGCGGACACCACTCCGCCGCCGCAATCCTCGAGCTTTGCGGCGACCTCCCATCCCAATGGCTCCATCACCTTGGCCTGGAGCGCGGTCACCGCCTTCGATCTCGCCTCCTATCACATCTATCGCTCCGAGAACGCTTTGATCCCGATCGACACCTCCCATCGTATCGCCACGTCCCCCGCGGCGACCAACAGCTTCACGGATCAACCGCCGGTGCGAGGCGTGACTTATTACTACACCGTCACCTCGGCGGATCAAAGAGGCAACGAGTCCGCTCCCATCCCCGAGGTGGACGCCCTATCCATTCCTCCGGTCTCGCTTGCCGTGACCGCCTTGCACGGCAGCGTCACGGGAGCCGGACTCCACGACCTCAACTCGACCGTCACCCTCACCGCCACCCCCGACCCCGGCTACGTTTTCACCGAATGGTCCGGCGACATCACGGGAGTTGAAAATCCCAAACAGATCGTGATGGATGGAAACAAAAACGTCACTGCCAATTTTATACCCGACGTCGTGGATTCCGACGGTGACGGTCTACCGGACGAAACCGATCCCGACGACGACAACGACGGCACGCCGGACGAAACCGACGCGTTCCCGCTCGACCCCGCCGAGACCACCGACACCGACGGCGACGGCATCGGTAATAACGCCGATCCCGATGACGACAATGACGGCACGCCGGACACCACCGACGCCTTCCCGCTCAATCCCGCTGAAACCACGGACACCGACCTCGACGGCATCGGCAACAACGCGGACCCCGACGACGACAACGACGGCACCCCCGACGAAACCGACGCGTTCCCGCTCAACCCCGCCGAAACCACCGACACCGATGGTGACGGCACCGGCAACAACGCGGACGACGACGACGACAACGACGGCTTTAATGATCAATTCGAAATCACCACGGGTTTCGATCCGGCCGATGCCAACAGCACGCCGGACGCGCTTTCATCCATCCGCACGGCGGTTGAGTTCCGTTTCAACGCCGCCAACGGCGTGAGCTACCGGATCGAGGCCTCCACCGATCTGATCGTGTGGGAGGTGATCGAACCCAACATCATCGGCCAAAGCGCGGTGGTCACCCGCTTCTACTCCACCGAGAACCAGCCGCTGCGCTTCTTCCGGGCGCTAAGAAATTGATCCGGAAGTTGACCCAAAGGCTGAACGCCCTTGAGAAGAGGTTGGAGTCCCGATCCGCTGGCGAGATGAAGCCGCTGATGAGAGGAAGCCGGGCGGCGGAATCCGGGATTCCGGATTCATGGCTGTTATTTGGGATTGCCCCCGGAGCCTGTTCTAACTCCATTTACAGGCGATGACGCGAGGCTCGACCCTATTCACTGGCGGAGCAGATTCGCGCGCCGTCCAGAGTGTTCCGCAGCGAGAAGCGGCCTGATGGCATGCTCTCCCGCGTCGCGGTGAACCCTGAAACCCAACGCCGCAAATCCGCCAAGGCATGGGAAGCCAAGAGCGAGGTTGCGAACGTGCGCCATTCCCTCGACCTGACCCGGGAAGCGTTCGCCGGTCTCCTCGGAATCGGACTCAGCACCCTCCGCAGTTGGGAGCAGAAGAAGCGCGAGCCTCCCGGGGCGGCCCACATGCTCATCGTCATCGCACTCAAACATGCCGAAGTGCTGCAAGAGGCCGTGGCTTGATACCGTTCATGTTGAAATTCTGACCCGAAACACGCGCTTCTTCCGCGACCTGTTTGGTCTCCGCGCGTTCAGTTGTACGAAGTGGCAGCTTGCCAATCCAGCCGAACGACGTAGTCTTTTTCCATGACTTTGGTTCTTGAAATTCCTGATTCTTGGAAGCAGGCGCTTGGCTTGGACACTGCGGATGCAGCAAGTCGCGCACGTGAAATGCTCGTCATCGAATGCTACCGGGAAGGCAAGCTCTCGCGCGGACAGACTGCGGAAATGCTAGGGCTTGGATTCCACGAAGCAGAGGCCCTCTTCAAGCGTTACGGAGCGAATCAGCAACCGACCTGGGAGGAGCTGGAACACAGCACCCAAGCATTCAAAGCGCTCGTTGAAGCATGAATGCACTTGGCGTGGTCGTGACTGACACCACTCCATTGAATTATCTGATCGTCATTGACCGTGCGGAAATCCTTGCTGCGCTCTTCGGCGAAGTCCTGATCCCGGAGGCGGTTATCCAAGAACTGCGGCATCCCAAGGCCCCGGCGGCCGTGAGCCGGTGGCTCCAGGAACTACCGGTTTGGCTGCGTATCGCGGCTGTCCAGCAGATGGACGAAACGATACAGCTTGGGAAAGGCGAGAACGAGGCCATCAGTCTCGCTCTCGAACGGCAGGTGAAAGTCGTGCTCATGGATGAACGCCAAGGCCGGGGGGCGGCAGAGGCTCGGGGACTGTTACCCGTCGGCACGCTCAACCTGATCGACCTCGCCGATGAACTGGGCCTCATCGATGGCATCGCGGCACTCAACGATTTGCGCCAAACGACATTCCGAGCGGATCCCGAACTGCTGAGGCGATTCGAAGCACGGATGAAGGCCAGACAAGGCTGACTCGGGCCAGATACTCTTCTTCTCAAACGGCGCCTCGCCCGCCAGTTCCCGCGCTTCTTCCGCCACCCGCTCCGCGTGGCGGTGGCGTCTCGCCGCAGACCGTCTTCGGAGTGTCTTGCTCCGAGTCTTCTTCTAAAATGGCGAGCTGCCCACCAACTCCTCGATTGCTTTCTCCCTCGCGCCGGCCACGGCCTTCAACTCCTCGATCTAACTCTCCAGTTCTTCCTGCTGCGCGGCGGCGATGGTGTCGATCACGGGGAGCACACGAGCCCTCGCGTCTTCCCTGTCGCGCCCTCGCGGCATGGTTGTGATGTCATTTACTATTGGATCGCCAGTCCCTTGACCTGACCCAGGAAGCGTTCACCGGTCTCCACGGGATCGGACTCAGCACCCTCCGCAGTTGGGAGCAGAAGAAGCGCGAACCTTCCGGGGCGGCCCGCATGCTCATCGCCATCGCACTCAAACATCCCGACGTGCTGCAAGAGGTCGTGGCTTGATACCGATCATGTTGAAATGCGACCCCTGACCCGAAACACGGCCGTCGAGTTCCGTTTCAACGCCGCCAACGGCGTGAGCTACCGGATCGAGGCCTCCACCGATCTGATCGAGTGGGAGGTGATCGAACCCAACATCATCGGCCAAAGCTCGGTGGTCACCCGCTTCTACTCCACCGAGCACCAGCCGCTGCGCTTCTTCCGGGCGCTAAGAAATTGATCCGGAAGTTGACCCAAAGGCTGAACGCCCTTGAGAAGATGTTGGAGTCCCGATGCGCTAGCGGGATGAAGCCGCTGATGAGAGGAGGCCGGGCGGTGAAATCCGGGATTCCGGATTTATGGCTGGGGGAGAATGTCTGTTATATATCCCCCGGGCGCACGGTTCGCAAAGTCAATCTGGCAAATCCAGAGGCAATGCTTGTTAGCGGGGACTGACCCTCTCGACTGACCCTCTCGACTGGTTGGTGACGAGCGCATCATCAGGTGACTCTTGCGTGCGGCGAATGGGATGAAAAGGGAAGTTCAATCAGTTTGTTTGAGATTCAATACTGCGAAGGGCTCAGATGTTTCACTGCGGGAAGCGCCCCCAGAGATGACCGGGTCTGGGTGTGAATCCGAGCGGTCTGGGCCCATCTACATCGTGAATACATTTACTTTCTCCTTTCCTTTGAGGTGAATCGGCTTGAATGATTTGAACACTTCAACTGAGTTTGAGTTGTCTATTCTGATTTTGACTATAACCTCAAGTTTTTGCCCCTTGTAGAACGGAGGGTTGATAGTAACGGGAGAGTTTTCGATCGACCAAAATCCGCTCCACTTACCGTCAACTCTGATTTGCTGTGTCGGCAACTCTTTACTTCCTGAGAAAACCAACTGTTCGCCTTCATTAGTTCTTATTTTTACCTCAACAACTTCATAATGTTTCTTGTTTTGAGATGTCGTTGATATCAGGATTTTCCAGGGTTCGCTCAGATTATTCCGCAATGAGCTATTTTTTTCGCTTTTTATGATGATTTCATAATTTGTTCCATTGATGTCCGTGCTAGCCGCGCTTTCAGACTGCCAAATCTTAGAATCGTAAGAGACTTCCAAGCAGGAACAACAAGTAAATATTATTAGTGTTATTAATATATTAATATATCTCATTGGCGAGTTGTAAGGTTTGGAGTATAATTTTGATCGACGAAGTGAGGTGCTACATCATCAAAAAAATGGCCGATTACATTGTCGATATCCTCTAAGTTAAATTCTCCATCTCCACCATAGGGATCCGTGTAATCCGCAGTTCCCATTCCTTCTGAAGTATCGTCCAAATTCCCATTTTCATCGTAACTGCACTGAGATCCACTATTTTGATCGGTGCCTCTAAACGTTCTTTGCCCACTGTGAAGAGATGGTCTTCCCTCGTCAGTCCAGCCTCCATTCATATCCCCTACCGTCTCACCTTGCTTGGAACATCCTCCACCGGGAATTTTTGGAGGACATTCATTGTGTCTGTTGCGATTCCTGTGCCTGTCGCGTGCTCTTTCAATATCCGCCCTTGTTGGAAGTGGCGCCCCCCATCCATTTGGCGTCATAAGCCCTAGGATATCAAAATGGCCCACCCCGCTATTCCCAACAAACCCATACAAATTCACCCCTCCTTTTTCCTCAATGGGGTCTCTGGATGGCCACCTGCCAGTCAGCGGGTCGTAGTAACGGTAACCGTAATAAGGCATACTTGGGCTAAAAAGACGGCTTCTCTGGCGGACCCGAGTCCGGCGGCCGCCGGATGATAGGTAATAAATCATCGATTTTTTTTATTGCTTGTCTAGGAAATGGAATGACACAAGTATTGAACTGGATAGAGAGTGATTGGAATTCAACACTCGCTGGAGACCAGAATGTATTGCGGCGGGAACCACTCCCGGAGATAGAACACTCTCTATCCCCGATAGTTTGCCCGGTTCCCAACAGAAATCACATTTTGCTGCCATTGACTCCGAAGGGCTAAGGTCAAATTCGTCCGGTTCGCCTCTAATTCGCAATCTGGTGAAACCGCGAGGCTGGGATAATTAATCAGCAACTTTATAATATTTTCGAGATACCCGTCTCCTCTTATCCATCTCAAGCGAAAATTTTGAACAAGCCTCCGAATAATTAGAAAACTCTACTACGGAGTCCTTCCCTCTGAAGAGCAAACCCACCCTCAGTGGCTTTATTTCGGCGGTATTTAAAGTAATTACGGTAGAGTTCTTTAGACATACTAGTTCACCAAAACGGCTTATACCCAACGGATCGTTATTGGCGATTTTATCATCAATTTCTTTAGCTATATTTGGATTAAAGATCGGAAAATTATCTCTTAGGCGGATAAATTGATTAGGATCTTGGATCCATATCCGAAACATTGAATCAACTAACATAGTTACGTCCTCATTAGACCGTTTGTCGTGCTGCAATCTAAAGCACGATTCATAAAATCTTTGACTCACCATCCCATTAACTAAATCCGCTTGTAGATTCAGATTGTGACTGTTGGCTTTATTCAATCGGTTTTCATGCATAAAACTTACACCCAATAAAATAGAGATTATTACTAGTAATATACTAATTTTGGAAACTTTCATAATTAATTACCGCAACTATTATCAATTGTCTCTCTCATGGCATTGTATCCCTCCTGCCGCGCATCTTCTGGAAATGTATAAGGACCACCAGAATCCTCAATAACTTGGGTTTCTCCAAATACATTCTTCCCTTGAGTGCAAATACAACATTTCCACTTAAACACATAACTGTAGCCCCAAGTATATTGAAGGATCTGCTCATGACCATTTACAATGTTACCTATGTTGCCAGTCCGTCCAGCTCCAGATGCTGCATTTGCAAGAATTTCCGGTGGAGCTGACTTATCGGTGTCGGAACCATAAGTTGCTGTAGATAATTTCATTTCAATTATATCTATCTGTCCAATTC
>JBEDKU010000159.1:0-5898 GCA_041172045.1 Verrucomicrobiota bacterium
CATCTATCAGGAAAGGCGCTGGTCCATGCCACCGATCCGACGTCGCCGGACTTCATGAATTTTGTCAAAGGCGGCCAACCGCTGGTCGATGCCGCATTCCTCTCGCTCGCCCTGCTCCGGGCACCCGACCAGCTTTGGAAACCGCTCAACGAATCCCAGCGCGCGAACCTCGTGGCCGCGTTGAAATCCACCCGCCCGATCAAGCCCGGAGAGAGCAACTGGCTGTTGTTCTCGGCACTCGTGGAGGCGGCGCTCTGGCAGTTGACCGGCGGCTGCGAAATCGCGCGGATCGAGTATGCGCTCACAAAACACGAACAATGGTATGTCGGCGACGGCACCTACGGCGACGGTCCGACTTATCACTGGGATTATTATAACAGCTTTGTCATCCAGCCCGCGCTGATCGCGGTGCTTGAAGTCTGCCGCGGGAAAAAATCACCGCTGGCGACGCAACTTCCGGCAGTGCTCGCCCGGGCGAAACGTTATGCTGAAGTCCAGGAGCGGCTGATTTCCCCGGAAGGCACGTTTCCCGTGATCGGCCGCTCGAGTGCCTATCGCTTCGGTGCCTTCCAGGCGCTTTCCCTCGTCGCCCTCAGGCATGAACTTCCGAAGAGTGTCGAGCCCGCCGCCGTGCGTTGCGGCCTCGGTGCGGTGATTCGCCGGATGACTGAAGCGCCCGGCACCTTCGATGCGGCTGGTTGGCTGCGCGTCGGCGTCGCCGGCTATCAGCCCGCCGTGCGGGAATCCTACATTTCCACGGGCAGCCTTTATCTATGCCTCACCGGTCTGCTCCATTTAGGGCTGCCTGCGAACGATCCGTTCTGGACATCTCCGGCGAAGGATTGGACCCAGAAGCGGCTCTGGGCGGGTGAGGACGTCCCGTCGGATCACGCCCTGAAGTAAATCAGAACGGACTTTCGTCGTCATCGAAATCATCGTTGCCACGAAGGTCGGCGGCGGATGGCTCGCTGCTGGTCGAGGCCGCGCTCTGACGCCCCGCGGGCTCTCTTCCGGCACTGGACGGACCCGCCGATGCTCCGCCAGCCTGGATTTTCCAGCAAGCGAGGTTGACGAAATATTTTCCGTTATACTCGTTCCCGCGGATGTCGAAGCTGACCTGCACGTCCTGGCCGAGTTCGAAGGGGTCGAGCAGCGGGCACTTGTCCTTCACGACCTCGAACTTGAGATCCTGCGGATATTTGTCAGCGGCCGTGGTGACCACGAACTCGCGTTTGGTGAAGCCACTCGCGAAGCTCTGGGTGGTGCCGATCCATTTCAATTTGCCTGCGGTTTCGTACATGGCAGGAGTGTCCAAAAGCAGGCGGCGTTGTCAAACCCGCAGGGGGGCTGCTCCCGGAAGGATTTGGGCGGCGTGGGCGCGCATACCTCGGTTTACCGGGGTAACCCGAAAAGCACCTTTCAGGCCGACGAAAAAATCAGGAAGATCGGGCCGATGAATCGCTATCTTGCTGCCTTGGGAAAGACGGTCTTTTCTTCGTTTCTCCTTGTCGTCGGATTCGCTCAACCGCTTGCCGCCGCAGCTTCTTCCGAGGAAACCCTCCCCGAGACCTGCTACCTGTTCTCCTATTTCCTCGATAACGGCCAGGATGGCTTGCATCTCGCATGGAGTCGCGACGGCCATGAGTGGGAAGCGCTGAAAGCCGGTGCGAGCTTCCTCCAGCCGACCGTAGGCAATGAAAAACTCATGCGCGACCCCTGCATCGCCCGCGGGCCGGACGGTGTGTTCCACATGGTGTGGACTGACAGTTGGACCGACCGCACCATCGGCTACGCGTCGTCCAAGAATCTCATCGATTGGTCCGAGCAGCGCGCGTTGCCGGTGATGGAGCACGAACCGACCGCGCGGAATTGCTGGGCGCCGGAGATCATCTGGGATGCGAAACAGGCGCAATTCCTGATCCATTGGTCCACCACCATTCCCGGCCGATTTCCCGCTACCGCAAAAACGGCGGAGAGCGACTACAACCACCGCATCTACGCCACCACCACCAAGGACTTCGTCTCCTTCACGCCCACCACGCTTTTTTTTGATCCCGGCATCAACTGCATCGACGCCAGCATCCTTCCGGTTGATGGGAAATTCGCGATGTTCTTCAAGGACGAGACGAAGTCTCCCAAAGCCATGAAAAACCTTCGTCTGGCTTTCGCGGACGAACTCGCTGGACCTTACCAGGTCGAGCCCAAGCCTCTCAATCCGCCTGATAGCTGGACCGAGGGGCCGACGGCACTCCGCGTCGGCGACGAGACTGTCGTATATTTCGACTGTTATACCAAGCACCGCTACGGCGCGCTGGCGACCCGCGATTTCAAGTCGTGGCAGGACGTGACCGCCAAACTCAAATTCCCCAAAGGCATCCGTCACGGCACTGCGTTTTCCGTCCCCCGCGACATCGTCCAACAGCTCATCACCCCGGTGGGTCCTCTGTCATGGATCAACCCCATTCTCCCGCAGCGCGCGGATCCGCATGTCGTCCTGCACAGCGACAGTTATTACTATTTCACCGCCACCGTGCCCGAGTATGACCGCATCGAGGTGCGCCGCGCCCGCACCCTCGGCGGACTTCCGGCGGCGGAGACCAAGGTGGTCTGGACCAAACACGCGAGCGGCCCGATGAGCCATCACATCTGGGCGCCGGAAATCCATCACATCGACGGCAAGTGGTATATCTACTTCGCCGCCGGCCGCGCCGAGGCGATCTGGGATATCCGCACGTACGTGCTGGAAAATCCGTCGCCCAACCCGCTGGAGGGCGACTGGACCGAGAAGGGCCAGCTCAAGATGAACTGGGTGTCCTTCACCCTCGACGCCACCACCTTCGAGCACGGCGGCAGCCGCTACCTCGCGTGGGCGCAGTCCGCGCCGGACGAGAAAGGCACCGGCATCTATCTGGCAAAAATGGACAGCCCCTGGTCCATCACCGGCAACCAGGTCCGGCTCACCAAGCCCGAGCTTCCTTGGGAGACCATCGGCCACAACGTCAACGAGGCCCCCGCCGTGCTGAAAAAGAACGGCCGGCTCTTCATGACCTACTCCGCCAGCGCGACCGATGCGAACTACTGCCTCGGCATGCTCGTCGCCAAGGACAGCGCCGATCTGCTCAACCCGAAATCCTGGGATAAGTCCCCCTCGCCCGTCTTCAAGAGTGACTCCCGCAACCGCCAGTATGGCCCCGGCCACAATGCCTTCACCACCACTCCGGACGGCAAGACCGATATCCTCGTCTATCACTCCCGCGGTTACGAAAAAATCGAAGGCGACCCGCTCGGCAATCCGGACCGCGCCACCCGCGCCCAGATCATCCGCTGGAAACCCAACGGCATGCCCGACCTCGGCATACCCGTCGCCGACGGACCTTTGCGCTAACCTCATGAAGGCACTTCTTCCCATCCTGTTTCCATCCGCCGGCATCGACTGGCTCCACGACACTCCTGACGGCACCTTGAAACGTGTCGTGCAAACCACCGAAGGAATCAACCCGCCATGATCCGCACGCTATCCATCCTCCTCCTCGCGACCCTCGCGGCAGCTTCGGAAACTCCCGCTCCGCCCAAGCCCATCATCGAGGGCTTCACCGCGGACCCGTCCATCCGAAACTTCGGAGGCACTTACTACGTCTATCCGACCTCGGACAAGCCCGACTGGCTCACCACCGACTTCTCCGTCTGGTCCTCCAAGAACCTCATCGACTGGAAAAAGGAACGCATGATCCTCGACGTCACCACGGAGCTCAAGTGGGCGAAAATCAAGGCCTGGGCTCCCGACTGCATCGAGCGCGGCGGCACTTACTATTTCTACTTCTGCGCGGATGGGAAAATCGGCGTTGCCACCGCCAAGTCCCCCATCGGCCCGTTCACCGACGCACTCGGAAAACCGCTGCTCGTCCGCGAGGGCAAGATCAACACCAACACCATCGATCCCTATCCGTTCATCGACAGCGACGGCCAGGCCTACCTTTATTTCGGCAATGGCGGCAGCGCGAACGCCTTCAGACTCAAGCCGGACATGATCACCCTCGACGGCGGCCCCATCGACATCCGCCTTAAGGAATTCCGCGAAGGCGTCGTCGTTTTCAAGCGCCAGGGAAAATACTATTTCATGTGGTCGGTGGATGACGCCCGCAGCGACAACTATCGAGTGGCGTGGGGAGTTTCCGATTCCGCGCTCGGCCCGGTCAATTCGCCGGAGAATGCCATCGTCCTGAAAAAGCACGGTCTCGCCAAAGGCACCGGCCACCACAGCGTCGTCAATGTGCCCGGCACCGACCGTTGGTACATGGTCTATCACCGCCACGCCATTCCCGGCGGCAGCGGCTATCAGCGTGAAACCTGCCTTGCCCGCATGGAGTTCGACGCCGAGGGCAATATCAAACCCATCGATCCGCTCCAGCCCGCCTTCCCTGCAGGAGCCCGGGAAGATCCCTGATCCGGGGCCTGCCGGGCGGTCATTTCCGCTGGGCGAAGATCCAGCGGATCAGCTCCGGGTTGTCGTAGGTCTGCTCCCAGGAGAAGTGATCCACGCCCGGATAGATCGTCATCTTGGGCTTGCCGCCCGCTTTTTCGAGTGCGGCGATCATTTCCCGGGTGGCGGCCACCGGCACCTCGTCGTCGTCCTCGCCGTGGAAGGCGTGGATGGGGACGTGCTTGAAACGGGCGGCGAGTGAGGAATCGCCACCGCCGCAGATCGGCACGGCGGCGGCGATCTTGTCCGGCATCCGTCCTAGCAGGTCCCAGGTGGCGAATCCGCCCATGGAAAGCCCGGTCACATAAAATCGGGCCGGATCGACTGGATAGGTGGCCATGATGTGATCGACAAGCGCGACGATCGGATCCAACAGGTCGTTGGGTTCGTCCGCGGCGGCAAGGGATTTGAAATCCGGGCTTATCTGCGACCAGAAGCGGTCATCGGGGCATTGTGGAGCGATGAGAAAACAGGGCTGGCCGAGTTTTTCCGCGCCACGGAGGATGGGGAGGACGCTGTGACGGAGCTGGGCGGAGTTGTCGGAGCCTCGTTCGGCGGCACCGTGGAGAAACAGGACGAGCGGATAGGTTTTACCGGGTTGCGGGTTCTTCGGTTTGCTCAAGCGGTATTTCACCGTGGTGCCGCCCGGTGACTTCCATTCATGGGCATCCGTTTCCTCACGGATGCCGGTGCATCCGGTCAACAGCACGACTAGCCAGATTCGCCACATGGATCCAGCCTAGGAATCCGTCCGCGGATGGGAAGCCGGAACTCGTGGCGGGGAATCGGTGCCCGCGATGTCCGGAATGGGAATGGTTGCTTGACCGCGCGATGCGGAGCGGTTGCAAAGGCGGTGCGTCCATGGCTTTTCCAAAGGGATTTCTTTTCGGCACGGCGAATGCCGACCACCAGGTGGAGGCCCACGATCCCGGGCGGGAGGACGTGTGGGATCTTTGGGAACGCTGCCAAGGGCTGACACCGCGCGGACGGGCGACGGATTTTTCGAACCGCTACAAGGAGGACATCGCGGCGGCGGCGGGGATGGGTTGCAAATTGTTTCGCTTCTCGACGGCGTGGTCGCGGGTGGAGGTTTCCGGAGGGGTCTTCGATGAGGAGGAGCTGGCACACTATCGGAAAGTGGCGGAATGCATCCGCGGGCACGGGATGAAGGTGATGCTAACATTGCACCACTTCGTCTGGCCGGTGTGGCTGGAGCGGGACCGCGGCGGGATGATCGGGGATAAATTTCCGGATTTGTTCGCCCGATACGCGGACCGGGTGGCGGCGGCGTTGGGAGATGTGGTGGATTTCTGGATCACCTTCAACGAGCCGAGCCAACTCACGTTCGGCTACATCAAGCCGTGGTGGCAAAGTCGCTACTACATGCCGCCGGGGCTGCCGCGCGGGTCGGACGTGGA